>JAILHQ010000115.1 GCA_024695725.1 Cyanobacteria bacterium RUI128
GTTTCATGTACATAAAAGAGTACTCAGATACTGCAACCGGACAAAAAAATTTCAAAACAGAAACTATGTAACGGCAACAGGTTGCTTGAATCCATATTTGAAGCTTTTGATAATGCATAAATTATTTATAAAAACAAAAAAAGCAGGAGATATAAATCTCCTGCTTTTATAAAATGTCCAATGTTATTATTTTCTGATATTCTTTCCGAATTCATAAGTTGCTTTTACATCAAAGCCGGCATGTCTGTCAAAAGTAGAATATCTGATATCACCGCCGAGTCTTAAACCTCTAATCAGTTCATAGCTTGCACCTGCACCTACGTTAGCACCGAAGTTGAAGGTGTTACGGTTATACATCATTCCGTCAGCAACAGCCTGCGGAACCATATCACGTGCAACTGTAGGTTCTTTCTTGATGCCTGCAAAACCTACAACACCTGCTTCTGCATTAGCGCTGACTTCTGCTTTTCCGAATTTGTATGAAGGGTTTACATAAGCACCCCAGAATGCGTTGTTTTTATATTTAGCTACGCCACATGCTGAGTTTGTAGCCAAATCCTGAACATCAGCTTCTAAAACTGCACCCTTAATGTCACTGCCGAATCTGTTATATCTGAAAACAGAACCTGCTTCCAATCCTAAGTTCGGGTTGTGTGTATTTACAATACCACCGACTTTTGCTGTGTATGACTGAGCAGCTTTACCTACATTAGCATCGAGTTCAAGTTTCATTTGATTATTGGTTAAACCTAAAGAACCATATAACTTAGGTTCAGCCACACCCTGATCCATGAATGGGGTAGCACCATAGCCTGCTCCAACCTTACCGTTTACGATTAATGGTTCAGACTTGCGTACATACTTATGAGCATTAGCATCAGCCACACGTCTTTCCATGTTAGCCATCCATGCTTCTGCTTCAGCACCTCTCAGAACTTTTGTTCCACCCACTGTTTGAACAACCACTTCTGAAACTTTATTTGCTGATTCTTTTACTACTTGTTGTGCTGTTGATTTCATTGGAGCTAATGCCATAGGAATAGCTACAGCCATTGTCTTTAAACCTGTTCTTAAGTTCATTATTCCTCCTTAGTCTATATACTTATACTCATCTGTAATTTATACTCACACTAATTTAGTGTCACTGAAAAAATATTTTGCCACTGTCCTTAACATTTTTTAATAAATCACATCAGATTTTTATCAATATTAGCAACATACCCTTTCCGGGCAGAAATATTCAGAAGATTGGCAACAGTCTGATCCTTTTTCTTCCACTCATAGGATAATTATTCTGCCGTTGAAACGACATCCCTGAAGAATAAATTTGCTATGACAGGTTACTTATTAAATTTTGCCATAATACGTTCTTTTACTTCGTCAACGTATCCGACCTTGAAGGATAAACTCAGAACTATATAAGTTACCATAAGAACCATTGAAACCATAGCTATTCTAAACGCTTCAAACACATATCTGTTCATTGAGGCTTCAAGTGTTACGCCAAGAATTTTTGCAGTCAAATAAGATACTACAAATGCAATTCCGCCGATAAAAATCATTTTTGCCAGATTAACAAACAAATCCTTGTAATCAAGTCTTATTTTCCTGTGCATTAAAACACCCAAACCAATAGCGTTATATAAGGTTACAAGCGATGTAGAAAGCGTAATGCCGCCGATTTGCATACCCATAACCGTTATGAACAGGTAGTTGAATAATATTTTTAATATAATTGATGATGTTGCAACGACAAACGGGGTTTTCGCATCATCATAAGCATAATAAACCCTTGTTATTGAGTCCCTGAACACGTAAGGAATTATTGAAACCGATAAATATAACAACGCCTCAAACACCATAAGCGAACTGTTATAATTGAATTCTCCGCGTTCAAACACAAGTCGGACCGCATCCATACCCACAACAGATATTCCTATAATGATAGGTATTGCAACATAGAACAAAAGTCCTACCCCCTTGTTGAAATAAGAACGGATACCGTCTTCATCCTTTTGTGCAACAAGTCTTGTAAACAACGGGAATAGCGGGACCAAAAAGGCTGTAACCAATATGCCTACAGGGAATTGAAAAATTCTGTTAGCATACCCGACAGATGTCCACGCACCGTCTTTCAGAGATGATGTAAAGAACATATCTATATATATATGTAACTGACCAATGGTAGAACTTAAAATTGCAGGAAATACAAGTTCTAATAAGGTTTTTAGTTCGGGATTATTCCAAAAACAGAAGTTTGGCTTAAACCTGAACCCGATTTTCTTTATCTGGGGGAACTGAAGCAAGAACTGGCATATCGCACCTATTGTGGTTGCCCACGCCAAAACATAACAGTTAGTATCCTGCCTGAAGAAAGTAACTCCCCAGCACCCTGCTATGATTACAAGGCTCATTACTATCGGTGAAAAATTAGGTAGCATAAACTTCTTATACGTAATCAAAAGCCCGTAATAAATCCCAACTATACCGCCCACAATAAATACCGGGGTCATTATCTGCAAATGTTTGGCAGACAGAGCTATCATAGCATCAGAACCGTTATTAATAATTATCGCCATTACCTGAGGCGCGAATACGTAAAACAATATACCCAACGCGGTAAAGAACAAGATACTCGCACATAGAAAGGTGTTATACAATTTATTCACGAACTCAGAGGGTTTTTCGTTTAAATCAGGAATAAGTTTTGAAAAAACCGCAACCGTTGCACTGTGTAACGGTCCACCTACACCACCAAGTAAAATTATCGCAAAAGATGGTATCTGATAAGCGTAGAAATACGCATCAGACTGCCATGTGGTACCATAATACTTTGCTGTTACAACATCTCTCAAAAAGCCTACAACCTTGCTCAAAATGGTTACCAGAGCAATTAGCCATGCCGCTTTAAGTATGCTTGTATCTTCCTTCAGTTTTTCCATAACATGATTATATTACAAAATAGTAAATTATAATTTATGCTAAAATAAACCTATGAAACACAAACTAAGAATATGCTGCGGAACGACTTGTTATCTTGCGGCAGGGAACAGAACAGATAAACTGGAAGAACTTATCAGACAGGAATTTAACAACAAAGTCGAGGTTATTCCGACCGGTTGTCTCGGACAGTGCGGAAAAGTAAACAAAGAACAAGAGAGCCAACCGCCATACGCAAAATTTGATGATGAAATAATATACAACGCAAAAAACGAAAATATTATAACCGAACTAAAAAAGAGGCTTGGATAAAAATCCTGCCTCTTTTTTATATATTATATGACTTGCTTTTATGAATGACTTCTCATAGACTGGAAGGTTGCGCTTGTTGAGGTTTTAAGCTTTGAATAGTCAACCTTTGATTGTTCCTGCTTTGGTTGCTGATCGTTATTTGCAACGAGTCCTGCTTCGTAGGCAGCTCTTGCTTCTGCAATTTTCTTCTGACGTTTTGCAGTCATTCCGTAAACAAACTTCGGAAGAACTATGCCCAAGAATGCCGGTACGAAGAAGAAGGTTGCGGCTGCTGATACGAAGGAATTCAATGAACGTGCACGTTTAAGAATTGCGTTTGCACTTCCAGGTTTCTTCGGTTTGATAGATTCAATCAGGTCTTGAGCAAATTCTTTACTTTCAGCCATTTTATCCATTATTGTTTTGTTAGCAGCTTTTCTGTCAGCATTTCCTGCTAATTCTTTCATGTTCAGACCATATCTTTCGAATACGGATGCTGTTTTCTTTTCTGTCTTCAATACCTTAGCAACACTTCCGCCGTTGTCGTCGATAAACTTAGACATATTACCTAATTTTTCAGGCGAATCAATGTTACCGTAGATTTGGTCTAAATCTTTGATTTCATAGTATCCGAATGAACTGAACGGATTTATGTAATCGAGAATTTTCTTAGTTGTTCCTTTTGGCTTAGCAGCCTGGTTACGTAATACGAAACCTGAAGGTTGTTCATATAACCCTATCATCGCTTTTGAGAGCATCGGCACACCGAAGGTTACGGCACCTGTTGAAACGATATCTCTTGTCAAGGCTTCAGGTATTTCAGAATAATCTTTTTTCTTGGTAACAGGATCTTCAGGAGCACGTTTTGCTGCCGTCAGACAACGAGGAACCATCAACCCGCCGACTGCAAGTGAAGTCATAAGTGCAGGTGTATACTGATTACCGTTAAATTCGAAGGCTCTTGCAACTTTGTCCCATTTACCCGTAAACGAAATTTTTCCGTCATTATTATTTGATTTGTCTATTCCCTGAGTCTGCGGTTTGTTAGCTGTTGCAGATGCTGCACTTGCAGGTGTGCTTACTTTCCTTGCACCACTTGCCTGTGCTTCAGGGTTACTATTTTCCAAGGCTCCCGGAGGAACCGGATTAACAAGTTTGTAGATAGCAGGAACTATAGAAAGTGAACCGATTGTAGATGCAGCTGCTGCCGCATTAACAAGTCCTCTTTTTATGAGAGCAATATTTTTGAATTTGTCGGTGTTTGCACCGGCTTCTCTCATTTGACCTACTGTATCACCCTTGAGTGATTTAATAGCATCATTTGCGTATGCTCTTATACCGTTAACGGTTTTCTCTGTAGAGAATACTGCATCATCAAATTTAACTTTATTAACCATTCCGAAATCGGAAGAATTGGTTTTATGGAAATCGTTGAAGGCATTAAGAAGTCTTTGTCCTTCTCTTTCCTGAGCCTTTTTATAACGTTTTTTCATTTTGCCTGATGCCTGAGCAATCTTATCGTCATATCTGTCTAACTTCTGTAATGATTTTGCTGCATCTTCAACAAATTTTTCTGTTGCAGGGTTAACCTCTGCAGTAGTTGTTGATTTAACGATATCCTTCAGGCAATCTTTATAGAAACCTTTTTTGAGTTCTGTACGAGAAGCATTAGCCTCAGCGTTAGCAAATGTTTTTGTAAACTTGTTACCGAGACGGTTTATCATACTTGAATTTGTGAATGTTGATTTACCGACAAACTTCTTACCAGCCAATAAAACAAGCATTGGCGAGAACATCATGAACGGTCCTGACAAACCTTCTCTGATACCTACTTCAAGACCTTCTTTAAAGTTCAAGTCTTTAATACTGAGACATTTTGCCTTGTCTTCTTCACTTGGTTTTCTGAATGTTAATCTTGCTTTTATAACATTCCATGTAGCGTGAACTCTGTCCTTATCGAGCCCTCTTTCCAAACCTTCTTTTGTACGTGGTACAGTCATACCTGCGGTATCCTGAATCAAGAAGGACGTTGCAAATCCGCCTTTTTCAATCATGTTCATCGCAGCACCCGGTACATCCAATAAACCTTTAAAATTCGGATTTGAACGGCGATTATTATTATCTGCCTTATTATAATTACTATCTGTTAAATTTACGTTGTTAACTTTCAAATTAAAACCTTCCGTAATGAATATATACACGCATAACCATACAACCGTACATATTAAAAAAGTGATAGAATAAACAAAAATTGCTATTTTGTAACAAAAACACTTATTATCTTTACAAAGTTATTTATGTATACACACATACCCCTTATGTCGTTAGATTGAACACGTAATGCTGATTATAAACCATTTTTTAGGGCTTGACAAGTGTATAGTTTACAATTATTCATAATATTAGTTTTTCAAACCGGTCATGCCTTTGTTTTTTAGCTTTATTACAAGGCTTTTCAGGAGTTGTTCTTCTTCCGCAGTTACCCCGCTGAAAACGGTTTCCATAAATTCTTTAACTTTTTCTATGTTCTCTTTGATTAATTTCTTACCATCATCAGTAACCTGCAAATAATTTACCAGTCGGTTATTTTTTTTGCCCATGACTCTTGTGATTAAACCCTTGCTTTCCAGAATTTCAACCAGTCTTTTTATATTTGATTTGTCTTTTGCAAGAATATAGGCAACATCCTGCTGGCAGATATCTTCACGATGACTGTCAATTGTATCCAACACAAGGAACTGTTCGGCTGTTATCCCCAAATCCAAACCGTTAATATATTGGTTCATTTCGGACTTCATACCTCTTATTACCTGCTCAATTGAATAAATAAGCAAATCTACGTAATGGTCAACTTTAATTCTGTTCATAAACATATACTAACACAGTTAAGAAAAAACTTTACACATAAATAAAAATATGTTACGATATCAATTAGTTGATATTACAACCAAGTAATGTTAATTTAAAACCTTAATAAATAAAGACAATAAAACACATGTAGGCGCCGTTTAACTGCAATATTGATTTATCCCATATGGCGCTTTTTGTTTGGCTATTTTTCAAAAACTGCGACTGCCCTCTCCAGAATACCGAGACAATAAGATATAACAATTCCGTAGTTTGTTATAGGAACGTTATTTTTGTTAGCAATTAGTATTCTGGATAAAACTTCTTTCCTGTTAGTCATACATGCTCCGCAGTGGATAATGAGCTTATAGTCTGATATATCCGGGAAGTCATGCCCTGTTTTGTACTCAAAAACTGGCTTGAACCCCAGTTTCTTCTCTAATAATTTTGGTATTTTTACTCTTGCAATATCGTCATCTATTGCGTGATGGGTACAGCTTTCAAGAATAAGAACTTTATCCCCCTGTTTGAGAGAAGATATTGAGTTTGCCCCTTTGCGAAAACTTACTAAATCGCCTTTTAATCTTGCAAACAAGATAGAAAAAGATGTCAGCGGAATTTCAGCGGGAACAATTTCGTTCACTTCTTTAAAAGCCTGAGAATCTGTCACCACAAGTTTAGGCTTTGTTTTAAGCATTTCCATCGTGTATTTCAGATTATCAACCTGAGTAACTACTGCAATACAGGTATTGTCTAAAATATCTCTTATTGTCTGAACCTGAGGAAGAATCAGGCGGCCCTTTGGCGCCTCTTTATCTATCGGTGTAACTAATACAACAACATCCGAGGGCTGAAGTAAATCGCCTGCAATAGTCTTTGGGGACACGAAATCTTCCGGCACAAGTTTCACGAGAGCAGACACAAAACGGTCTGTTATATCGTGTGTTTTCAGGGCTGAAAGTTCAATAACATTTTTTGTATAACTTTGAGCTTGGGCAAGTTTTTCAGGGGATATTTTTTCCAAATCTGATTTATTGATAATAACAAGATAAGGAATATCCAGTTCCCCAAATTTTTCAATCATGCCTGTATCGTAATCAGATAAACCGTCTGCTGTAATAACAAGAACTGCAACATCAGTTCTGTTAAGGACATTCAGTGTTTTTTCAATTCTTTCATTTGAAAGTTCTGTTTTATCGTCAATACCTGCTGTGTCTAAGAAAGCAACAGGGCCTATCGGAAAGAGTTCTGCAGATTTTTCCACAACGTCTGTTGTTGTACCTTTTATGTCAGATACGATGGAAACACTTTGCCCTGTAACAGCATTCAGCAGTGACGATTTCCCTACATTTGTTTTACCAAAAATTGATATATGGAGTCGTAATGATTTTAATGCTTTCATACATAAATCTCCTTAACATAAGAAGCAACTAATATTTACCCCTTAAAAAATTATATTACAAAACAACTTGATTTTAAAATATGTCTATGTTAGATTTGTTTATGCTGAAGTATAAATAGTGCTGACGCAAGTATGGGCTGCTAGCTCAGGTGGTTAGAGCGCACCCCTGATAAGGGTGAGGTCGGTGGTTCGAGTCCACTGCGGCCCACCATAAAAAACAGGATAGGTTTCTATCCTGTTTTTTATTATATATAGTGCGGATTTCCGGAAGTTCGAGAAGTTGAAAATGAGAGAATACTCAAAATTTTACTCAAGTTCTCAAAATGCCGACTACAAGAGAGTTTCCACGAGTTCGAGAAGATTTTCAATTGGGGGAAATACACTATACTTTTTATTTAGAATTTTGTTTTGATAACTCTGCGATTTGTTTATTGAGTTCTTTCAGTGCTTTGACATCATCAGATTGTCTGATTTCTTTTGCTAATGTTTTTTGCAATTCTTTAAATTCGTGTTTCTTTTCATCTAATTTAATCAATTCTTCTTCTACGCCTTTTACGGTATTATTAGCAGAGTTCCAAGTTTTAACTTCTTTTTTGAAAAAGTCTGATAATTTTAAATTTCTTAAATCCATGACTGTTGTATCAAACGGTCTAATTTCTGATTTATAATCAACAGTATCAAAAACTCTTTTTGTAGAACTTTTTGCAAGTTTAGTCGCATCTTTTATATCCATACTATAAAAATCTTCAAAAAGTTTTGGAATGCTACTATCTTTTGAAACTTTAGAAAGTAAAATATTATCAATCAATTCAATATGAGAACCAATTATTGCTCTATCTCGTTTTGTAGAAGTTTTACTTTGCTTTAATAAATTTTTTCTTATTTTTCTTAATTCAATCCAATCAGCATCTTTTTGTAATTCAGATAATTTTGATTTTATATCCTTATAAACATTTTCTTTTAATTGTTTTGCAGGAATATAAAAATCACGGTGAGGCCCATCATTTTCGTGCAAATGAATAATATAATCTTTCGCTTTATCAAAATCTTTAGATGAGGTTATCATCGTTTTACCCTCTTGACGTAATGCATCTTGTTCAATTAGGGTTAAATTTCCATCAAAAGGCTGTGCTAATTTTTTTTGATAAGCAACTTTTATTTTATCCTTCAGTTCATTCGCTTGTTTTTGGAGTTCTTCCAGTTGTGTATTATTTATAGGATTTTTAACTTCATCGATTATTGTTTGTGGCTTTACTTTTCCCTTACCTTTAGTGGCAAGATAAATTCCGACAGATGCTAATGCTGCAAGTCCTACCAAACTCGCACCAATGACAGTTTTTGAAACAGGCTTTTTCTCGTCGGTTTTAGGCTTTGAGGTTACGTTATTATTTACCGTAGTTGGCTTGTTTACGCCTTGATTTATCATATCAACTGCCATAAAAATAACTCCATAGTAATTCCGCTATATTTATATTAACACCTGAAAACTAAAAAACTTGCCATAAACTAGTATCTTTGTTAAGAGTATTTTACAAAAATTATGTACCATTTTCGCGTTGATAATACCTCATTCGTCTATCAAATTCTGCAACTTCTAATATGTTATCGATATCGAACAAAAAAGTTCGAATTTTGTTCACTAACGCCCACCATATTACAAAAAAAAGAATACCATTTGGGGTATTCTTTTTTTTGTTAAAAATGCGGACAGAGGACGAGAACCAACCAAGCGGAGCTTGGTCCGGTTCGAGCGGATTTGCGGACGGACGGCACGGAGTTAGTCCG
>JAILHQ010000040.1 GCA_024695725.1 Cyanobacteria bacterium RUI128
TGACGTGAATAAAGACGGCACGCTTGAAGCCGAAGAAACATCCTTTATCGAAGGGATTATGTCTGCTACTGCAGGGGAAGATAAAGTTATCGATGATGCCGAAAATCAATTCGCTGCCAGTATTTTCGCCTCTCAATTCGGTATTGCCGATGCCGATTTTATGGGGTTTACCAAGTCTGTCTCTGATGCCGTTAAAGATATTAAATCTGTTAAAGAATCCAAAGCCGCTGATGGCGGTAAAATTATTACCACTTACTACAATGACGGAGGGTGGGAAACTATTCAATACTATCCCGATGGTGATTTTAGAACCAAACACTACGAAAAACACGAAGAGGTTACCGTTAATTATTACTTTGCCAAAGCCGGTAACTCTGTAGATAACTCTAAACAATATTCTGCTGCTCAAGTCGATGCCGAGGTTAAAAGAGAATACGATAAATACAAAAAAGAAAAACAAAGAGAAGCCGACAGAAGCAGACTCTCTGACGGAAGAGCTAATCCGGTTATTGTTAACAGTTTCGAAATTTTTAAAGATGAATATATTAAAGCGCATTTTGTCAAATCTTCCGATACTAAAAAAATAGATATCTCTAATACGATTGATTCCGAAAGATATAAACAGGATAAGCTTAAAGAAGAAGGTAAACAAATTGCCAAAGCTCTTTATGATTCCGCTTGTGAACATACAGGGGCTGTCGGTGAAGATGATTTTATTGCTCAATTAAATAAAATCAATACGGATAATGTTATCTATGTCATCAAAGGTTATAATGAAATTTCTCCCGATGAATCGCTCTTTGAGATGATATACGATGAATGGGCAAGTTCTGACGGAGATATGAAGAATGCACTGCTCGGTAATGCTAAAGAAGGTATTAACGGTATCTTCGCTACTCTTGTTCAAAGAGCCAAAAAAGCCGAGGTTGATGATAGTGTTATTAAACATTTTGAAGATAAATTCAACGAACAGGTTTCTTCTGATTTAGGCGGGGTTGATTCCTGGTTTAAAATAGATTCAGAAAAAATTGAAGAAGTTGTTGCTGGGCTTATTCAGGCTATTGAAAACAAAGAAATGTCGGATATGGTTTCGCTTACTTTAGAAAATAATTCCGATGCTGAGCTTGAAGCTGAAGCTTACAATTCGCTCTCGGGTTATCTCGCTAATGCCAGAGATTCCTTTAACAGACAATTAGACAATGATGGTATCTTTGGGGATGCGGCTGATGCCATCTCTAAAATCTGGGGCTCTAATAATACCGCAGATAAAGTTCGTGCCGATTTTGATGCCTTAGAAGCTGTTATTGCAAGATTACAAGATGCGGCGTTTAAACAAGAACCCGGTAACCCGCCCGTTGTTACTGATACTTTTGCTGAACAGTTTCAAAAAGAATTTGGGGTTCCTTATAACCCCGTTAACATCCGTATCTTTACCGTTATGGCTGAAGCTTATAAAAGGGCTAATGAAGCTGTTTCCGCTAAAAACTATGTTGATACTCAATTAGCTTACTTTAAAATGAATGCTGCTGTTTCTGATGAATATGATTACTATTCTCCTGATCCGCAGACAAGTTTTGTTATGTCTAATCTTAAAGCTTCGGCTGCTGCTGTTTATGACAGAGAATACAACAAGGTTTATACGATTCTTAAGCAGATGAATATGAATCCTGATGATGTTTTAAAAGATGTTAACAAACAAGGTTTATCTTTAGAACAAAAATATACAGAACTCAGAAAGATTGCTCTAAAGCTTATTGATGATACAAACAATGCTACTGCTCAAGTCTTGGGCGGGGCTAAATACGAAGATATTGAAAGACAATACAAGGCTGCATACAAAGCTGCTTTTGGTATGAACAACGACATTCTACGTCGTGTTACCGACTACAATGTCTCTCAACAAAAAGGTGCCGGTACTCTTAAAGGTCTTGTTACCGTTGGTACTGTTATTGGTGTCGGTATCCTTACTGACGGTGCAGGGGTTGGTCCTGTTCTTTCACTGCTGGCTGCAGGGGCTACTGCAGGTGCTACCACTTATGCTACCGAATCTCTTGATGCTTTAACTAAAAAAGCTGCAAGGGATGCTTTCCGTAAAGGAGGTATTGGTGCTTATTTGGAAAAATGTAACGAAATTAACGACTGGAACGGCATTGCTAAAGCAAGTTTAACCAGCGCTGGTATAATTATTGCTATGGGTGGAACTACTGTTGCACTCACAAATGTTTGTCGTGTTGCTATGGGTAGTTTTGCCAACACCATTGGCGGGATGTATGCTATCTCCGGTATTGCTAATCTCTCAGGTGTTCTTGCCGGTCTTGGAGCTGAATACGTTATGACAGGTGAAATAACTTTTGAAGGGGCTGCCTTTATTGTTGTTCTTGCTGTTGTTAACGGGGTTATGCAAGTCGTTAAAATTCAAAAGATTGCTAAGCAGATGGCTGAGTATGAAGCTGCCGCTGAAGCTGCAAGGGCTAAAGCTCAACAGGAATGGGAACAGGCTCAGGCTAACGGGCAGGGTTCCCGTATGGGAGATAAAGCTCCTACTCCTGATGAAATGGCTAAAGCCAGACAAACTTTAGGTTTAGATAACGGAGAAGAACTTACTCCAGAAAATGTTAAAAAAGCTTACAGAAGATTATCTCTACAATACCACCCTGACAGAAATCCGGGAAATGCTGATGCGCAAGCTATGTTCCAGGCGGTTAACGAAGCTAACTCCATCATGCAAAAATACTTCGCTTGGCAGAATATATCTGCAAGTGTTAAAGCTCCGGCTGCAGAACAAACAACACCCGCAAGCGCATCTCCGGCTAAACCCGCAAAAACTCCCGCTCTGACAGGTACGCCTGTTGATGTGCCAAGACCGCAAGGAACTCCCGTTTCCGCTCCCGAAGTTACAAGCGGTAAAAAACCCTACGTCGCTCCGGAAGTTAAAGAAGTCAGAACTGTTCTGCAGGAAGAATTGCTCGCAAGTGATATATCTGACAGTGATATTCCGCACCAGTACCGCTCACTCTGGCAAAGCTGTAAAACTAAGGCGAAATATATCTTAGAAAGTCTGAAAGGGGATATGGCTGAAGTATCTGCAAGTATCAGCGTAAAATTAAGTGAACTTATCAACGATTTTGAAATTATAAGCAAAAATGTTCAGGGACAAATTAGTCCGAAATTAGAAAAAATTCATAAGGCATTTGAAGGTTTGACCGTAAAAAATGAACCTGAAACACCTGCTAATGAAAGTATAAGTTTAACATATGAAGAAGCAGTCCGCGATTTCGGTCAAAAATTACAAACCTCAAAAAATATATTTGATTTAACAAAATATATGCAGGTAATTAAAGAACAAGTGCCTAAAAATATGAAAATTCATAATGACAGTTTAACTTATTATGACAGAGAAAACAGTGTAAATTATGTAATTGACTATGATGCACAAGGAAAAATAATTCGATACTCTGTTTGTGATTATGAGAGGGATACAGAATATTATATTTTCGATGAAAAAACAGGCACATCCGTAAAAGTTGATTATGACAAATATTGTAAAACCTGGTTAAAAAACAGAGCTACAGAAATAACAAATTATCTTTTAGATAATCCTGATTTGTTACCTGCTCAAACGCGCCAACTGTTACTTGAGGATAAGTATCATTTCTATACCA
>JAILHQ010000043.1 GCA_024695725.1 Cyanobacteria bacterium RUI128
ATACCTTCTCTGATAGCTGCTCTTAATGTGTTTCTACCGATTCTTCCGAATCCGTTAATAGCTACTTTTGTCATAATTTTCTCCTTATTTATGTACTAAAGATTTTCTCTCTTAACAGTAAAATCATAGTACAAACATAAATAAGAATAAAGAGGAAGTAAAAATAAAAGTTTAGCAGACAAAAAAGATACTAGGAAAAATTTTTAAAATTTTTAAATGCGTTGGCGATAGCCGACTAAGAGAACTTAGCGCCTTAGTATCTTAGTGCCTTTATAGTTTATTTTCTCATAAAGAAGTTAACCGACGGATTTGATACAACAGTGTTATCAACCTTTAAATCACTATTAACACCTTCACCGACTCCTGTTTCAAAGAAGTTGGCATGCTGGGTATCACTCTGAATCATTCCTGTTGGTTTTGTCGGTAAAACATTTTGAACTTGCGGAGCTGACTGATATTTATAATTTCTTTTTTTAGAATTAACCATGTTTTTTGCAGCCTGAACATTAAGGAAATTCAGAGTATCTCTGACGTTACCTTTAAGCGCAAGATGCTGTGCAATATTTGTGCAGGCAACTTGTTCGGTATTGAGCAAAAGTGAGTTATCTATATAATCTTTTATTGTATTTTGGCTTGCGTAATAGTTTTGATTCATATTGTAAAGGTCATCAAGCGGATTAGAGCTTATAGAGGTATCTTTTTTAGCTTCTTCCGCCTCTTTTTCTTCAAACATTTTGAAGAATGCACCACCGCCGCCATTACCGCCGCCATCAGAAACGGTCATATTGCTGACTTGCTTTTGTGTTGCATAAGGATCTATGTATCCGTAGTTATTTGTTTGTGAAACTACCATTTTCCCGACCTGTACTTTCTGCTATTTTTATAATGATATTTACGGCAAAATCAACATTTTTAAAGATTTTCCATGCTAAAAATCATCTTTTTGGCGGATATTGTTAACTTTTATGAAAAAACGCCTGTGATATAGCAAAAATATCCTTCAGAATTGTTAAAACATGCATATAAACCAACAATATCCGGAGGAAAATTTATGTTATGCATCAATAATGCTCCAATGAGCAATGTACAAAATATCAAACACAACGTGAGCTTTGGTTCTGATAACTCAAACAGACCATCAGGTAACAATTCAAATGCGCTCAGAAATTCACTTATGGCACTGGCTGTTTTAAGCTTAGCCGGCTGCAGTGATGATTTCGAAGAAAGTTACACTAATCCGTATGAGCAACAAAGAGTAGAATATCAGGCAAAAACAGACTCTATAAATTCCCACAAAACCATCGACGGATATATGCAGGATCTCGGGTTCTTACAGGACGGAAACAAACTTGGTGATGTTGATAATATCTATTTTGAAGATATGCAGGGCACAAAACATTACTGGGTTAAAGGCGATTCTACAAAGATTGTAGGTGTACCTAACGGTATTCAGTTCCACGGTTTTGATATTGACAAAGACGGTAACAAACAAGAATACAACATCAAATTTGAAAAATATCACAAAGGTTTGGTAGTAACAAAAGACTCATTAAACCCTGACTACGAAGAAGGAAAAATCGATACAATTAAACACGTCAGCAATAATGGCAAAGTCACTTACAGAACAAAACCTTCTACACCTAGAGACACTGTAACCTACAAGTTCAATGCTAACCCTGACGGAAGCTACTGTGTACAACAAGCAAGCGGCAAAGGAATAATCTTCTATTGCCCTGTTGCAAACGCTAGAAAAGTTAACGGCGGTCTTTTATTTGAAGGTTATGACTGGGTAAAAGAAACGAAAACAGATGATATCCAGATTCTTCAAAACTTCCAGAACAACGTAGCTCTTCCGAAAAACGAAGATTAATTTAGTTTATTTTATTATATACTGACAGCCGCATAATGCGGCTGTTTTGCTGTTTAGAACTTCCAAATATTCATGCCTGTTTCGAGTGAGCGAACGACATTTTCTTCTGACGGAGTAAGTATAATTTCTCCTGTGTAGCAGATATATGCTTCTTTCAAATGCCCGCCAAAGAGTTTAACCTCCTCATCCTCTACATAAGAAAAAGCAGCATGTGCATGAAGCGACAACTCATTGTTATCATCAAGAGCAATATTCCCTATCAGAGATAACATCTCTAACATTCCGCATTTTTCATGACTTGCAAAACTGTGGGTTTCGAGATTAAGTGTCTGGCAGATTACTCTGTCACACGCACCAATGCCGTGAAAATGAGCAGTTTTTATGTTTTCCTTTTCACAGAAGGCCAAAATAGCTGACATTACTTCTTCTTTTTTATCCAGCCTGATATAGTATTCGTCTTTAATTCTTTTATATTCCATATTCTCTCAACCTCCGGATGTCTTAACATAGAAAATCATAATACAAATAAAATTGACGGCAAAAAAAAACTTGTTCGCACGTTACAAATACTATGAAAGTTTCGGGACAATACGATATAAACTTTGGTGCAAAATTTATATCAAAAGCTAATATAAAAGAGTATGATACAGGAAAACGTAAATACAAAGATTCGCCTGCATCTTTCGTTGAATTGGACCCACGAAACAAAAACGACGTAAACTCGGTTTCTGATGCAGTATATTACTGGAATAATGATTTATACGGTTCAAATATTGCGTATAACCTTAAATGGCTTTCAAACAACGCCCAAAGTAATACGTTTGAAAAAATATATGCAATAACAACACAGGATAAAGAGTTCGGCCAATTAAATCCCGATAAAATAGAAGCACTTGCACAAGTATTTGAGACAAACAAGAGAGTTCGGCTTGTTTACCTTCAGGTAAACCCTGAGTTGGTATATTCATACGATACCCCCGAATATAAACACGTCGGCAAAAGTATGATAGACAACCTGAAAGACATATATCACGACCGCTCGATTATACTAAACCCGTCATCTTCAGCAAAAAGGTTTTATGAAAAACAAGGGTTTGAACACTGTGATGATGGCGAAAATCATATGATATGGAATAAAGAAGCCGAACAAGATTATAAATACAAAGACGAATACTGGTAATTATACAGACCATTTAGCCCTGAGCCGTTTAAGATATGTAACAAGTCCCACGATAAGAATAGTTGACAGAACAAAAGAAGATATAGCTATCCCCGACCAACAACCTATCAGATACATTTTTCTGAAGATACCTAAATAAGTACCGAGTGATATACCTACGACAGCATATCCTATGACGTTTGCAAACATAACAAATTTAGTACGTTTCAGTCCTTTGTATATCCCGCTCATTGAAACCTGTATACCGTCTGAGAGCTGATACGCAGCAACAATGTACATAACAGGAACTGCTATCGCAATCAACGCAGGATCGTTTGTGAAAATTCTTATCAGCTGTTCAGGGAACAGCGCGAAAATCAGACTTGCAATAATCATTACAGAAACACAGACACCCATTCCGTTTTTCATATACTTAACCATTTCAGGATAGTCTTTTGCACCATTTGCATAACCGACCTTGACCGCAAGTGCGTTAGAAAGAGCGAGAGGAACCATAAATGCAGTATTCCCTATGACTAATATGATACCGTGTGCAGCTGAATACAGTCCGGAAATTCTGCCCAAAACTATTGCAATATAGTTGAAGGTCAAAAACTCAATAATTATTGATCCCGATATCGGGAGCCCTATCCTGAAAAGTTGTTTGTAATAATTGAAATCATCAAACTGAGGGAACTTAAACTTCATTAAACAGAACCCGAGCAAAAATAACGCCATAAATGTTCTGACAATGACCGTTGCAAGCGCAATACCCGCAACACCCATCTCAGGCAGACCAAACTTCCCAAAGACAAATATCCAGTTTAAAACCAAATTCAGAAAGACAGAAATAACCATTAAAAAATTAGGCAAAAATACTATCTCATACGCCTGCAAAAACTCTTTT
>JAILHQ010000045.1 GCA_024695725.1 Cyanobacteria bacterium RUI128
CTATATTTACCCCTAATTCACCTGTCCCGTAAGTTTGTTATAGTTATCAAGGAAGATTTTTGCCTGTTTTTCTTTTCCTAATTTTTTATAAACATACGCCATATTAAAATGGAAATCAGCAATTTTATTATTTAACTCTAATGCCCTTATGAACGCAGATTTTGCTTTTTTCAAATCACCTGTTTTTAAATATGCGCAGCCAAGATTATAGAAAACATATTCATTGTTTGGATTGTATTTTCCCGCCATTTTATACTGGTCAATTGCCAAATTAAATTTATCATCAGCCAGATAAACATTACCAAGATTATAATATGCTTTGTAAAAGGTAGAATCAACCATGATTGCTCTGCCGTACATAAAAACTGCCTCATCTTTTTTGCCTTTATCCATGAGGATATTCCCCATCAAAAGCCAAGCCTGAGGCGGACGTTTGTCCTCAGGAATTTTTGCAAAAGCTTCTAAAGATGCATCTAAATTATTGTCTGTATATAATGCAACCGCCTGTTGATACTGATCTGATAACTCCTGAAGTTCACGGTATTGTCTGCGTTCTTCTTCCTCTTTTAACTTTTTCTTTTCCTCTTTTTCAGCCTCTTTGGTTTCTTCTTTAATCACCTTTTCGGCAGGCTGAGTTGTATGAACAGTTTCTTTCGGATTCTTTTTATCCGTATTTAAATCAGTTTTCTTATCAGCCTTTGGTTTTTCTTTTTTAGGTTGTTTTTCTGTTTTTGGGGTTTCCTTAACCTCTTTTGTTTCCTTTACTTCCTTAACTTCTTTATTTTCTTTTACTTCTTTTCCAGAATCATTTTTTATAAGATTTTTATCCGATTTATCAAATACGGAAGGGGTTTGTTTAACTTCCTCTTTTACGGAATCTTTGTCATTTGATTTATTTTGTTTAGTTTCAATTTTTGTTCCTCTCGGTTTGATTCTGTGAATAAACCAGTTTGTATTTTTGCTTTGAGAAAAAGATGAATTAATCTCATCGGTCATATTCATCATGCCGGACTTAGGCGAAGCCTCATCTGCATAACAAATGGAAGTCAAAAATAATAATATCCCCAAAACTAAACTAAATCTTTTCATATCAAGATTATATGATAAATTCTTAAAAAATTCCACTACTCTGTAACCTGTTGCTCAGATTGCTGAGGTGTACCGTTTGATTGCTGAGGAGCAGCATTAGTTTTCCGGTTATCAACCTTCGGGGTTTTATCCTTATTTTTTACTTTTTTATTTTTTTCTTTTTTAGCTTTATTTTTATTTGCCTTTAATTCTTCCTGCTGTTTACGGATCATTTCCTCGCGTTCCTGTTTGAACTTTTCGTAATCTATATCCGTCTCGGTTTGATAAATATTATCATTTACGTTGATTTGATCATCACCGCCGCTTGAAGTGAATCCTTTTTTCTTATTTCTCTTATATTCTCTCAGCTTAAACCTGTACTGTCTTCTCAGCATTTTAAGTTTTTCTCTGTATACTTTTTTATGCGCTCTTTTCTTTGCTTTGAACTCTCTTTTTGCCTTCTTTTCCGCTTTCTTTTCCAGCTTTTCCTGACGCTTTGATTCCCATTCCACCCAATCACGCGGAGTGTAACTGTCAAACACCAGTTTAAACCCGACAGTACTGACCTGATAATTAGTTCCTTCAAGGTCAACAAGTTCGCACTTTTCACCGTTTACATCAACTGCCCAAGTTCCCAAGAAGGCAGGCAAATCGCCCGTATAAGCATACGCACAAACCAAAATTCTTTCCTGATTATTTTTATCAAATCCGAGAGGATAAATATCCCATCTCTGCTCGGCCATATCAACCCCTGTCACATTATGCCAGTAGTTAATAATAGCCGCTCTGACCTCAGGAAGTTCCCACGATCTGTCAGAATTAAAATCGTGCACCCATAGGTTAGTTTTCCAGATACCTTCGTGCACCCAGCCGATTTTTTCTTTTGCAATAATATAACGGTTATCCTCGGAAAAATCAACCGGAGTAATGGTTCTGTACGCACCCTCTACCGAAATATCTTTATCTGTTTCAAACAACGGTTTGTCTATTTTTTTAGCAACATTCGCCTTTTCAACCCTCTCGAGCTTTGTAAGATTAGTATCGAGAGGAATCACAAAAACAGAACAGGAAGTACAGTTTTTCTCTGCATAATAATAAACCGTCGGATAAACCAACATTGTAAAATCACCTGAAACTATACCCTGCGCGTTAATCTGTCTGCTAAAATTCAGTTTACGCGGAACATTCAACTCAGGTGTCCCCGGAGGATTATTATATCTCACGAGTTTATATGTCGGCTGAGGAACATATTTCATATTGCTTTCCCGAATAGGCTCCGCCTCACCGATTTGCAACATACTTCGCGGAACACCACGGGCAAGCTTTTCATAATCTTCCGTCAACATATAGCCCGATTTAGGCATATTTGTTTTTTCATATTCTTCTTTTAATGCTTCCTTTTGGGCCTGATACTCATACTTAAACTGCTGAACAACGGGGTCATGTTCACGGAAGAATATAGGTTTCATCTCGTCACGGACGAGTCTTATTGAAACAACAAAACAAGCTGCAATTAAGGCCCAAAACATTCTATACTAAGCCCTCTGTAAGTGCGGTATTTGTAGCTTTTGCTCTGGTTTCCGCAGATAATTTTTGTAATACATTGTGAACATGCGCTTTTGCAGTATACGGTGATATACACAATTCTTCTGCAATCTGCACATTCGTAAGACCTTCAACTATTAAAGCAAGAACCTGCATTTCTCGTTCAGTTAAACCGTAGTTAAGTTTACCTGCTTCATAATTGATACCGTCAGGGGATAAAGTTACGCTAACCTGATTATTAGCAGGTGACTGGATATTAGAAAGCACAACTTTTGCAATGGCAGGATCGAGCCAAGCAACACCGTAACTAACGGAACGGATAGCGGTACAGATTTGCTCTTTTGAGGCATCTTTCATAACATAACCGTCCGCACCCGACTGAAAAGCTTCAAATACATCTTCGTTATTATCTCTTGATGTAAAAATCAAAACCTTACAATTAGGATTAAACGATTTTATTCGCTTTGTTGCTTCTATCCCGTCGATTGCAGGTAACCCGATATCCATCATTACAACATCAGGTAAGAGGGATTTTGCAAGTTCAACCCCTTTGAGTCCGTCCTCTGCCTGTCCGACAAGCTCAATACCTTCTGCCTGCTCAAGCATAATAGACAAGCCTAATCTTTCTAATTCGTGATCTTCTACCAATAATGTCTTTATCATAAATCTATCCTATTACTTTACTATAACAATTTTTTTAGAATTTTCTTCTTTTTCATCAACAATTACATCCGTTAAAAGGAAAGAAAATTCGCTTCCTTTGTTCACCTTGCTTTCGAGCCATATTTTACCGCCATGAGCTTCTATAATTTGTCTTGACAAATACAGCCCCAAGCCCGTTCCTGTTGAACGCTTTTTACTTGTACCCTGAGAAAATCTGTTGAATAAATTCGGGATATCCTCCTGAGGGATACCGTTACCGTTATCCTGAACCGTAAATATCAAGTCATTTTCCTGATTTTTAACGGTTACTTCAATTTTCCCTTTATTGTTTGTGTAATTTATTGCGTTCCCGCAAAGATTACAGATAACCCGTCTTATTTCAGAACGGTCTGCATTGATTTTGAAATCTTTTTCAGATTCATAATTAACCTTAAACTCTATTCCCTTTGTATCCGCAAGCGGTTTCAGTTCAGCATACACCTGTTCTACAAGAGTTTTAAAATCAAAGTTGGTTTTGCACAAATCTATCTTAGAGGCATCATATTTATAAACCTCTAAGAGTGCATTAACCAACCCGAGCAAATCTTCGTTGCTCTTTTTCATTGTAGACAAAAGAAGCTGCTGCTTTTCTGATACTTCACCCACCGTTCCGTCAAGGAAAAATTTAAGGGTTTGAATTGCAGCCAAAAGCGGAGTTCTGAGGTCATGCGTAAGTGTTGCTATAAAATCATCTCTCAGTTTATCTGCTTCTTTTTGTTCAGAAATATTGTGAACAACCCCGACAAACCGTTTAACGACAGAATCCTCTGATATACAGGCAAAGCTGATATCAATAGGTATTTCCTTTTCGCTGAGTGAATTATAGACCGTACAATCTCTGCAGAAGAAATCACCGTCCTCTGACTTTAAACTGACTAATATGTCATTTTTTGAAGAATGGATTATTTTTACCAAATTTTGTTTTAAAATATTTTCCTGAGAAAGCCCCAAAATATTTTCAAATGCCTGATTGACCTGTTCTATATTACCCGAATCATCGGTCAAAATTATACCGTCAGCACAATTTGAGAAAATACCCTGCAATTTTGCATTTGATTCCATCAAATCGGCAGTCCTTTCGGCAACTATGTTTTCAAGATTATGGGAATAATCTTCCAGCTTAGAGTTTGCCACTTCCAATTCATCAATCTTCTCTCTCAGCTGGCTTAATAAATAACTTCTTTCAATACCGTTTTTAACACTCAGGATTAATTCGGCATTTTCCCAAGGTTTTGTGATGTATTTATACAAACCTACTTCGTTAATGGCTCTGATTGCATTTTCTTTATCAGCATAACCTGTCAGCAGAATTTTACTGACTTCAGGATAGAGTTCATTTGCTTTTGACAGGAACTCCAAACCGTTCATATCAGGCATCATAAAGTCTGATATGATTAAATCAGGTTTATTATCTTTAAGGTATTCTAATGCTAATTTTGGCTCTGTAAATAACTCCGCATCAGAAAAATCCTCAAGATAAAATAAGGTTTTTAATGCCGATATGATAGTGTCATCATCATCAACTACTACAATCTTCCCATTCTTCATACTATTATTCTATCTTATCCCCATGTCCATGACAAATAAGTTAAGGAAAGTTAATATATAATTATTTTGGGGTAAATAAAAAGAACAGCCTCTCCGCGGGAGAGGCCGAAGATCTTATGATTTGCCCGCAAATTATTAGATATTCGAGTGAGGGGCATTTTATATATCCCCCCCAAATATATGAAATACAATGAAAGTGCTGACAAAATAGGGGCTGTTATGATATAATTTCTTTTACAGATAGTATTTTTCGAGGGGTACTCAATTTATGTTACAAGAAGCAACAAGAGCAATAAATTCGGCATTTAATAACAGTTTCGTAAAAAAGTTATCACTTTACCTCCACGATTGCGTTCGTGAAGAAGTAAAAAGCTCTACTTTCAGAAACCTGAAAGCGGACAGAGATAACAAATGGATATTTTTAAAAGAGGATGATAAACTCTTCACCTCTGATATTGAGTACTTAAAGCTTGACGGTAGTGACAGTAAAATTACCGAAATGATGATACAAAGTGAACTTAACCAGAAAGAAAAATATCTTATCTACGGTTATATGTTCCTTGTAGGCGGTAACCCGAAAAGCCGTAAGAAAAACGAATTTTTGACTCCGTTACTTTATATGCCTTGCCGTCTTGAACGCAACGGCATCAATATAAACTGTATGCTGACAGATGAATTTTTGTCACTCAACACAGGTGCACTGACTTCTCTTATGCAGAAAAACGGCGATGAAGAAGAAATGGAACAACTTTTGGAAGGGCTTTTGAATGTAGTTCCGACTTTACCTATTACAGAAGAAAAGATGGAAATCTTTTTAACAACATTGCGTTCCGTTATCCCTGATATTGAGATAGCACTTGACCATACAGACGATATTGATGAAGACAATATTACAAAAGATACTTCTTCAAAATCAGAAGAATCAGCAGACGACGAGGAAGACGATTCCTCTGATGACACGGAAGATACAACAACTTCAAAACCGTCTGCAAAAATAGAAAAAATAAGATTAACAAGCCAGTGTGCAATTATACTTACAAAGCGTCCGTCCGTAACTGCAGGGGTATTGCACGAACTGATGCAGATTTCTGAAAAACCGAGCGGTGTATACAGAGAAACCGTATTAAATGTAATCAACGAGGAATATACTCAGGCAAAATCTGTAACAATACCGCCAAAAAATATTGAAAACTTTAACCCTATAACCCCGCTTGCATTAAGTGATTCGCAGGCAAGCGTTATAGAAAATATTGAAACAAGCAAGCTCGTATCGGTATACGGGCCTCCGGGAACAGGTAAATCTCAGACGATTGTTAACCTCGTTGCCCACTTAATTGCAAACGGCAAAACGGTTATTGTCGCATCCCGTATGGATAAGGCAGTTGATGTTGTAGCAGACAGACTTAACAGTCTGGGAGCGCCATACCTTGCTCTGCGTGCGGGCAGACTGAACTACCAAAAACAACTTAGCTTCCAACTCCAAGACCTTTTATCTAACAAAGTCGACCTTGATGAAGACTTAGACAACAATGTACTTGTTGATGTTTCCGATATGGAAGACCTTTTAGAATCAATAAGAGATTTGGAAAAGAAAGCAGAAAATATTATTAAACTTGAAAAAGAATGGACTGAAGTAGGACAGGAAGTTGCCGAAAAGAAAAAGACAACAGGAACTCCTCAATACATCAGAGGCCGTTTGAAACGCAGCGAACTTAATCAGATAAAAATATTGTGCAGTGAACTTGAAAAGAACCTTGAAAAATCAGGATTCTTCGCAGGGCTCAATAACTACACAGGCGTTAACAAACTGAAAAAACTTCTTAAGCTCGATTTCTTAGATGTAAATCATGGCACACTTTTAAAACTTAACGAAGAACTTGAACTTGCAGACATTATCTGCAAAGCAAAGGATATTGAAGAAGAAATTCAGGCTTTGGGAAATATTCATGTTATAACAGAAAAAATAAGAACCCTCAAAAAGAAACAAAAGAAACTTGTAACTGATATTCTTATCAACAAAAGGCGTGAAGCTCTGAAAGGGCTGATGAGAGATCAGGTAAAACGCCAAAGACTTTTCATTCACTCAAAATCACTGATTGAAAGAAAGAAAAGTCTGCAAAACAGATTACTGGAAGCAGAGGACTTTAAACCGTTACTGGAAGCATTCCCTTGCTGGTGTGTAACCACATACGCAGCATCAGGGTCACTCCCGATGAAGCCGGGGTTATTTGATGTTGCAATCATTGATGAAGCTTCTCAATGTGATATTGCAAGTTGTTTCCCTATCCTTTACAGAGCAAAAAGGGCGGTTATCGTGGGTGACGACAAGCAGTTACCACACTTATCGTTCCTCGAAAACGCAAAAGAACAATCGTTTATGAGCAAATATGAAATAGCGGACAGATATCAGCTTATGTGGAGATTCAGAACAAACTCTATGTTCGATATTGCAAACTATTACTCAATGCGTCCTGTACTTTTAGACGAACATTTCAGAAGTTTGCCGCCTATTATCAATTTCTCAAACAAAGAATTTTATTCTGACAGAATCAGAGTAATGCGTCAAAACAACCCTAACGAAAAGGTACTTGAAATAGTTCAGGTTCCTGACGGGAAAGTTGATTTTGATGCAACAAGAAACCTGCCTGAAACTGAAGCACTTGTAAAAAGAGTACACGAAATTATTGTCGATAACGAAAGAGAAAACCCTGACAACCCTGTAAGTATAGGTATCATTTCTCCATTCAGAGCACAGGTGGAACAGATAAGAATTTCTCTCGGAAAAGTTATTTCAGACTATATGATTGAAAAACACCAAATTGTAATCGGTACGGCTCACTCCTTCCAGGGGGATGAAAGAGATATTATTCTCATTTCATGGGCATTTGCAAATAACAGCTTCCCGCAAAGTTTGACCTTCCTGCAAAAGCCGAACCTGTTTAACGTTGCAATCACCCGTGCGAAGAACAAAATGATTAACTTTGTGTCAAAAGACTTCACCGATTTACCTGAAGGACTTTTCAGAAGTTATCTTTCATACATAAAAGAATATGAAGACAAGTATCAAAAAATTGTCAATAACGAAATTGATGAAAACAAATACAAAAACTCTTTTGAAAGAGAAGTCGCAGAAACCCTGAGAGGGCTTGAATACGACATCAGGGCAGGAGTAGATATAGGCGGTGTCAGTGCCGATATTGTTGTGAACGACAAATTCGTTATAGAATGTGACGGCGTTCAGGATAATGTCAAAACAAACATTAAACCTATGAGAAAACTTGCAATACTGGAACGCTGCGGGTTCAAAGTCTGCAGATTCTCATATCGCGAATGGCTTCAGTCACAGGAAGCATGCGTAAACCGTATGACAAACTACCTATAAAACGGGAAATCAGGAATGGATAATAGTTTTCAAACAGCATTTGAATTTCACAAGAGTGGTAATCTTGACGAAGCTGAGAAACTTTATACCGAGATTTTGGAAAAAGACGACAAAAATGCTGAAGTCTGGAACTTACTCGGTATGCTTAATATGCAAAAATTCAAACTGAGTAAGGCGCAGGAATATATAGCAAGAGCGATTTCAATTAATCCAAACCCGTATTTCTTTGAGAATTTGGCAAAGGTTTATCTTGAAATGGAGGACAGCGAAAAAGCGATTGAACTTTATACCGAACTTTTGAAGATAAAACCTGACAGTTTTGATTATCTGTTTAATCTTGCATCAGCCTACAAACTTTCAGGAAACTACGAAAAGGCAACAGAAACTTATAAAAAAGCGGGCGAAATAAACCCTGATAACCCTGATACATTTTTCAACCTCGGACTGATATACGACAATGAAGGAAAACCCGACGAGGCAATAAAATGCTATCAAAAATCACTTGAAATTGCCCCTGACGATATGGAAACAAGATACTTTACGGGGCTTGCATATTTCAAAAACAGAGATTATAAAAACGGGCTGAAGTTTTTTGAAAGCAGATTATGTAAGCAATCTGCCCTGATGACACAGGTACAGACCTACCCGAATCTTGTCAGAAAAGCACCCGTTTGGGAAGGGCAGGATATTTCTGACAAAACACTTTACACCTACTATGAAGCAGGGTTTGGCGATGTTTTGATGTTCTCAAGATACCTTCCGTTATTAAGACAACGCTGTAAAAAACTTATCTTTAAACCACAGGCACCGCTTGTTGAACTGTTTGAATACAACTTCCCGGATATTGAGTTTCAAAAATATTTCGTAAACGAGGACGAAATGGATTTTGATTATCATATCCCCGTACTAAGTGTTCCTTATGTTTTGGGGTTAAATGAAGATAACGGAATGTTTACGGGCAAATCGGGATATTTAAAAGCTGATCCTGAAATAGTTAAAAAATACAAAATTGATTATTTCAATAACAACAAATTCAAAATCGGTATCAAATGGAGAGGGAACACCCACTACGAAATGGACAGGGTTATAGATATAAAATCATTTATAAAACTTTTTGACCTACCGAATACCCAGTTTTATTCTTTCCAAACCTTTGAGGGAGCAGAAGATTTGAATGAAATAATCAACGACTACAACATTGTTGATATCGGGAAAACCGTCACAAACTTCTCAGATACGGCAGGGGCATTAAAAAACCTCGATTTGGTAATCTGTAACGATACCTCGCTTGTACACCTTGCAGGCGCAATGACAAAACCGTGCTGGGTACTATTGCCATATCTGTATAACTGGCGCTGGCATTTAGATTTAGAAAAATGCGACTGGTATGATACAGTAAAACTTTACCGTCAAAAAGAAACCGGAAACTGGGACGAAATCTTTAACAGAATGTACAACGACTTAAAAAATATAATTTAAACCAATTAAGGTATTGAAATTTTATAAAAATAAATTATTAATATAGATAGAGGCATATATGAAAAAACTATTTTCTATTTTAATATTATCAATGATTTTAATCGGACTGTGCCCGAAAAGTTATGCACTCAGTTTCAGTGAAAACACGGCATACACAAACTACGCATTAAACAGGGCGAAATTCTGCCCTAACGGTGCTTATGCGCGAAACAGATTTATGCGCCAGCAAAGAAATAACTATATATACACCCCGCAACAGGCAAGATATAACGGATACAGAACGGGTATCGGCGGAACAGGTTATAACAATACATATTACTACAACCGATACAGACGATAATTATTGTAAAACTTTGTAAAAAACTGAAATAAAACGGGAATTTCAGGCAAGTTTGACCAAAAAATTTACTTTATATAAACAAGGTAAGTTTATGGTTAGTTTTAATGGATTGAATTTTAATAATGTTGGCATGCCAATGTCAACAACCGCACCGGCAGTTAATTTCACCGATGCTTATGAACAGTTGTCTGAGAAAAAGGACAACTTTGTAGCCGTTATGATTGCTAACGATAACAAAACCGATAAGAGAGCAAGTGCAACAGTAATAGCCGCAAACTTTTCCGCAATGGTCGCATGTGTAAAGGCAGGCATAAACATACTAAGAAAAGGGAAAGCTTACAAAAACCCGCTTACCGACTGGTTTATGAACGGTGCTAACACCTACATAAACTTTATGAACAGACACAACATAGGTCGTAACCCTCTCCACAACAAAGTTTTAGGCTACGGAACATATATAATCGGCTCAACTCTGCTCGGGGCAGGGCTTGGCTTTATTTTTGAGTGGTACAATACAGCAAGAAACACCATTGTAAACGGAAAAATTTCCAACACAAAATCAGGTGTAAACGGCTCATGGATACAATCAGGGCTGAAATCATTATCTTCAACAGAAGAAGGAAAAGAACTTATTAAAAATTCTATTCATAAAAACAAAGATAAATCCATTACCGTAAAATTTAGCGGAATAAACAAAGAATATACCATAACAAAACAGGAACTAAAGGAAGCAAGCCGTTCCTATGTAACTTATCTGAACGATAACGGTGGAAAAGTAAGAGATTTTAAGAAGAAATTTTCAAAAGGTGACGGAGATGTTTTAGCGTTTGAACTGGCCTTTGAAAAGTATTGCAAAGATGTAAATAACGGAGCAGTAAAAGAAGATAAAATTCTCCCTAAAACAATGCAGTCCGTATCAGATACGGGGGATATCCTGTTTGCTAACGGTTCAGCAAACCAGCTCTATTACCTTCTGACAGGAAAATCAATCCATTATGATACAAAAGATCCGTCAAACGATGCGATAATGAAGATGTATTCTCATATCGGGGTAAACCGCTTTAAAGAAGACCTGCCACAAAACCCGAAAAGCTATGCCTGTGAAATAACGCTTGGAAACAACGACCAAAGCAGTATTATAATCAGGGATAAATTCCGTCATTATAAATATTTAAACACCGACAAAAAATATGCAGTAACAGATGTTGACGGTAAATATATCACACTTGTTAATTCGGAAAAAACGAAAGAGTCTTATATATTACCAATTAAAAAGATAAATAATTATATTTCAACAGTGGACTGTGTAAAACTGGATGATAAAAAAGGGACTGTATAAAATACAGTCCCTTTTCTTTATAAAAACATCCGATTAGTCGTCTGCGTGGCCAGCTGTACCTAAAACGTCACGCATTTTGTGCATAACCATTTCTTTAACAGCAGTTCTGCCAGGTCCCATATATTCACGTGGGTCAAATTTTTCAGGGTGTTCAACAAAGAATTCTCTGATTGTTGAAGTCATTGCTAATCTCAAGTCAGTATCGATATTGATTTTAGCAACACCATGCTTAGAAGCATAGTTAAGCATGTCTTCAGGAACACCTTGAGCGTTTGGCAAGTTACCGCCAAACTTATTACATTTAGCAACGAATTCTGCAGGAACAGATGATGAACCGTGAAGAACGATTGGATAGTCACCGAAACCTGCTTCTTTCAATGCGTCTTTAATTTCTTTAAGTCTTTCGAAGTCTAATTTAGCTTCGCCAGCAAATTTGTAAGCACCGTGAGAAGTACCGATAGCGATTGCCAAAGAATCACAACCTGTTTGCTTAACAAATTCAACAGCTTCTTTAACGTTTGTGTATTTAGCATCTTTAGCATCAACGTTTACGTCGTCTTCAACACCTGCTAATTTACCTAATTCAGCCTCAACTGAAACGCCTCTTTCGTGAGCGTATTCAACAACTTTCTTAGTAACTGCAACATTTTCTTCGAATGGGAATCTTGAACCATCGATCATAACTGATGAGAAACCACCGTCGATACATGCTTTACAGATTTCAAAATCTGCACCGTGGTCTAAGTGAAGTGCGATAGGTACAGTTGTTGTAGCCAATGCTGCTTCTACCAACTTGATAAGGTATGTTTGGTTAGCATATTTTCTTGCACCTGCTGAAACCTGAAGAATGATAGGTGATCTTGTTTCTTCAGCAGCTTCTGCAATACCTTGTAAAATTTCCATATTGTTAACATTGTAAGCACCGATAGCATATCCGCCAGCTAATGCTTTTTTGAACATTTCATTAGTTCCGACTAATTTTCTTTCGCTCATTATAAGCCTCCTTCTTTATAGTACATTTCCGCATCTCTTAAATTACTATAAACATGGTTTGTTTACAACTATAAATAATTATTTAGCATTATTGAGGATACTAGGGCACTAGGGCAGGAGGGCAATAGGAAAGGTTCTAAAATAATACTCAAAATATAATATATATACGGCAAAGCCGTATAAAATGAACCTAGTGCCTTAGTATCTTAGTGCCCTAGTGCCGTACATTATTGTTTACAGTGAAATATATATTTACCCCTATTTGCCTAAAGCCCACTTGAACCCGAACGATAACATTACACCGTTTCGTCCGCCGTTTCTTATCATTGCCTGTCCAAATCCTGTGAAGCGTTCGCCCCATTTTCTCTGTACACCGATTCCGTATTCTACATAAGGGTCTACACTCATTTCAGGTATTGATA
>JAILHQ010000126.1 GCA_024695725.1 Cyanobacteria bacterium RUI128
TAAGACACTTAACCTTATTGATGAAAGCGAAAACGCACTTCTTTGGGTTGTTGACTTCCCTATGTTTGAATGGTCAGACGAAGAAGAAAGATTCATGGCTATGCACCACCCGTTCACATCACCTAACATTGACGACTTAGACAAGTTAGACAGCGGTGATTTGGGTAATGTTAAATCAATAGCTTATGATATCGTTTATAATGGTACTGAATTAGGCGGCGGTTCTGTCAGAATCCACTCACCTGAAGTACAAAAGAAAATCTTCAAGGCATTAGGTTTGACAGAAGAAGAAGCAACCGAAAAATTCGGGTTCATGGTTAATGCATTACAATACGGTACACCACCTCACGCAGGTTTGGCTATCGGCTTAGACAGATTGGTTGCTCTGCTTTGCAGAACTGATTCTATCCGTGACGTTATTGCGTTCCCTAAGAACTCAGGTGCTAAATGTCTGATGTCAGATGCTCCTGGCGAAGCTTCCTTACAACAAATGAGAGAACTTCACCTTAAATCAACAGTAAAACCTCACTAACGGATTTTCGGCAGGGCGAGCAACGAAGTTGCGAAACTCGTAAGAGCAAATGGCCCGATGGAACGACTAAATCCTGAAAGGATTTAAAAGTGGAATGTAGGGCTATGCACACCCGAATAATCCAAGACAGCGGAGGGGTAAATATAAAAAAAAAGAGGGTTTAAAACCCTCTTTTTTATTTTAGTAAATTCTTACCTAACTTTTCTACTGTCTTTAAATCTTCCTCAGGGCTTTTGCCTGTTGTTGTAAGATAGTTTCCTGTAAGAATACCTTCTACGCAGCATTTAAGAGCTCGTTCCTGACCTTCTTCTGACAGTCTCATACGTCCGCCACAGAAACGCAGAACAGATTTCGGATTCGCTATCTTAAATACTGCGAGCGTTCTTAAAATATTTTCTTCATCAATTTTATCAAAATAATTCTCAAACGGTGTTTCAGGAATTGGCATTAAGATATTGATAGGAATAGAATCAGGCTGAATTTCTGCCAGTTCCATAGCCATTTCAACACGCTGTTCAACAGTTTCGCCCATGCCTAAAATAACACCGCAACATAACTCCATACCGTATTTTTTAACCAATTTACAGGTTTCAACTCTGTCCTGCCAGGTGTGAGTGGTACAAACTTCAGGATAATAAGACTCACACGTATTTATATTATGGTGAAATCTTTTTAAACCGGAATCAGCAAGTTTTTTTGCTTCTTCGTCATTCAGAATACCTATAGATGCGCAGCTTGAAATACCATCAAACTTATTTATTTCTTCTATGAGCTCTATTATCTTATCAAAATTTTCCTCTGCCGGATCCTTGCCCGAAGTAACAACAGCAAAATGGTTTACCCCATGCGCTTTTGCTTCCTCAACAGCTTTGGCAACCTTTTCAGGTTCAATCAACGGATATGTTTCAATATCCGTTCTGTAATGACTGCTCTGCGCACAGTATTTACAATTTTGTGAACACTTGCCGTTACGCGCATTTACCAGAGAACAAAATTCTATATTGTTACTCATAAATTGCGCCGATAACTCAAGCAAAGTATCCAAATCCGTATTATATAAGTCTAAAAGTTCTTCTTTATCCAGTCCTATTGTTTGCATAACAACCCTCCGTTTAAACAATTTTACCCCAAAAAGAAACACTGGTGCCTAATAATATCCATATTGTGAAGTTTTGCTAATGATACAGTCTTAAAATGGTTAATATTATTGACTTTTTATCATGTGGATATTAGAATTATATTGCAGTTTTAAAGTGTTAAACATTGCATTCTGGCTACGAAATGTAGCAATGGAGTTAAATTTAGTTGGGGTTTAATTATGGAATCAAGAAACAGTCGTATTTTATCATTGATGCAAGACAAAACATCAGATTACGGAGAACGCATTGCGTTAGGTATTAAAGGACTTTACGGGTGGAGAGAAATCACTTACAAAGGACTAAGTTTATTGGCTGAAAAAACAGCTAGATACTTAATTGAAGATTTGGAATTTAAAAAAGGCGATGGTATTGCAATCCTTTCAGAATCAAAACCTGAATATGGGGCATGCGTTTTCGCATCTATCCTGGCAGGCGGAACAACCATTCCTTTGGATATTAAGCTTTCTATTTATGAATTGAAATCAATCTTATCAGATTGTTTGCCAACGGTTATGTTTGTTTCACAACATTATTTAGATTTGGCATTAGAATTACAAAAAGAAATTGACTCTATTAAACACATTATCTTAATGGATGAACACATCAATAAAGATGGCTTAACTGATATTTATATGTTGCCTGAAATCTTCACTGCAAAATGGAGACAAAGAAGTTCTAAGTCTACCGCACTTATTATCTATACTTCAGGTACAACAGGTATGCCAAAAGGTGTTGAAGTATCTTTCAGAAACGTAAATGCGCAATTGGAAGATTTATCATATGCAATAAAAGAAATTTTACCGGATGGCAAAAAGACAACAATGTTATCAATATTACCAATGAATCATTTGTTTGAAATGACGGTTGGTTTTGGTACGTTCCTTAACTTTGGACATACAGTTTACTACACAACAAGTCTTAAACCAAAAGATATTTTAGGTGTAATGAGAGAAAAACAAGTTGAATTCATGCTCGTTGTTCCTGCTTTCTTAAAGTTATTAAAGGCAGGGGTTGAAAAGCAAATTAACTCATTACCGCCTATGACAAAATTGATGTTCAATTTTATGTATCATTTGGCTAAATTCATACCATCTTACAAAATCAAAAAAATGATGTTTAAAAAGATTCATGACAGTTTTGGCGGTAAGTTCTTCGGTTGTATCGCAGGTGGTGCACCGTTAGATATTGACGTCGGCAGATTCTTTGAAAGAATTGGTATAAAAGTTTACCAAGGTTACGGTCTTTCTGAAACCTGCCCTGTTGTATCAGTAAATACTGATAAACGTCAGGAATTAGCATCAGTAGGACGTCCTCTGAGACATTTTGAAGCAAAAATAAATGAAGAAACCGGCGAATTATGGTTAAGAGGACCTTCTGTAATGAAAGGTTATCATAACCAACCTGAAATGACTGCAGAAGTAATAGACGAAGAAGGATGGCTCCACACAGGTGATATCGCAAAAATTGATAAAGACGGTCATATCTTTATCACCGGTCGTATCAAGAACATGATTGTTCTTAACGGCGGTAAAAAGGTATTCCCTGAAGAAGTTGAAGCAGTTCTTGAAAAGAGCAGTTATGTTGCAGAAGTTTGTGTATTAGGTACTTCAAGACAAGGCGGTTCTAAAGACGGTACAGAAGAAGTTACTGCAGTAATCGTTCCTAAGGCTGACTTATACAACAGCTATTCTGAAGAAGATATCGAAAGAATGATCAGATTAGATGTTAAATCATTGTCAGATCACCTGGCTCAATACAAACGTCCGACAAACATTGTTATTTCAAAAGACGAATTACCTAAGACAACAACAAGAAAGGTAAAACGTAAAGACGTTAAACAACTCATTGGAGTTTAATAAATGAAAAAGGGTACCTCTTTAGGTACCCTTTCTTTAGATATTCAGATATAATTTAATTAAATGAAGATAGAGCATTCTGAAATATATTCCGAATTTGAAAGTTATGTAAGATCGTCAAGCTCGTTCTGCGTTACTGGGCTGACATCGTTTTTGCGTGTGCTTTCGTTGAAAAAATTACGTGATATTTCAAAGAAAAAAATACTGTTCATTACCTCAACAGAACAGTACGCTCTCAGATATCAGAACGACCTGAGTGCATTATTTGAAATAGACTCTGATATTTACCCTTATCAGAATGTTTCCGTATACGAGGGGGTAAATGTCAATAAGTATGATTATGCAAAACAGATAAAAATATTACTTGATAAACCTGATTTAATCATTACTCCGGTCAAATCATTATTAGAAAAATTTCCTGACAAAAAGTTTTTTAAAGATAACTCTCTGTCACTGAAAGTCGGGGATGAAATTTCTCAAAAGGATATGCTGGATAAACTGATGAAGCTTGGCTACAAGCGTTCAACCATGGTTAACGATATTTCAGAATTCAGCATAAGAGGAGATATCACTGATATTTACACCCTAGATGATAACCCCGTCAGAATTGAGTTTTGGGGTGACGAAATCGTTGATATAAGATACTTTGACAGAGAAAATCAACGCTCCATAGAAAAAGTCAAATCAGTAAATATCTATCCGATGTACAAGTTTGTTTTAGGCGACAGCGTTCCTGACGGGTTCCCGAAGGAACTGAAAGAACAGCTTGAGGAAGAAAAATATTTTGAAGGGATTGAGGTTTACCAAAGTTATTTCAACAAGAATTTAGTCAGCATATTTGATTATTTATCCGATGAATATATTATCATCTTTGACGAAAAATCAGAGATTTATACAAAATATCAGTTTATAGAAAAAGGATACGATGAACAGTACGCTGAAAATCTAAAAACTCAGATTATTTATGAACTGCAAGAAAAAAATCACCTTAGTTTTAACGAGTTTACGAATGCGTGTGCGCCGTTTGTAAAAATAGGGTTCAATAACTTCTTAGACAGTGAGTTTGAGGATATTGTCGACTTAAACGGTCAGACTGTACGCTCATTCAACGCAAATATGGAAAATGTTGCAGATTATCTGTATGCACACAAAGATTACGAAATAATTATCGCAACGAAATTTCCTGAACGAATAAAAGAAATTTTGACATGTTACGAAATATTCAATGTTGAGTTTGTAGATAATATTTCTGCCTCCGGCACGATTATTGATGAAGCAAAATTTATACTGCTGACGGATAAAGAGTTATTCAACAAACGAAACAAAGATATCACATCTTCAAAACGCTCTTATCATAAAGAAAAAGCTGAATATATAGAAAGTATAAATGACATTCAACCGGGAGAATACGTTGTTCACACAATACACGGGGTCGGTATCTATCAGGGACTGACACAGCAGGAGCTTGACGGACAACTAAAAGATTATTTAACAATCGAATATGCAAACAAAGATAAACTGCATATTCCGGCAGAACAGATAAACCTTCTCTGCCGATACAGAGGGGCGGGAGCCGTAAGACCAAAACTTTCCAGAATGGGCGGTTCAGACTGGGAAAAAACTAAATCAAGAGTCAAAAAAGAAGTTGAAACCATCGCTTATGATTTGCTCAGGTTATATGCAAAACGTAAAATGCAGCAGGGTATTCAGTTTGAGCCTGATACATCATGGCAGGTTGAAATGGAAGAAGCTTTTGAATACACCGAAACCCCTGATCAGATGCAGGCAATAAACGAAGTCAAAGCCGATATGGAAAACATAAATCCTATGGACAGGCTTATCTGCGGTGATGTCGGGTTCGGTAAAACGGAAGTTGCAATGAGGGCAATGTTTAAAGCAGTTGCATCCGGCAAACAGGTTGCACTTATCGCACCTACCACTATTTTGGCACTTCAGCATTATCAGACCATTTCGGAAAGATTCAAGCCTTATCAGATAGATGTAGAGTTATTGTCACGTTTCCGCACTTCGAAACAGCAAAAAGAAACCATTAAAAATATGGCATTAGGCAAATGTGAAGTCGTTATAGGAACGCACAGACTTCTTCAGGACGGAATAACCTTTAAAGATTTAGGTCTTCTTGTAATAGACGAAGAACACCGTTTCGGGGTAAGACATAAAGAAAAACTGAAACAGTTAAGAGAAAATATTGACATAATCACAATGTCTGCAACACCTATCCCGAGAACGCTTTATATGTCCTTGTCAGGAATTAAGGATATGTCTGTTATCAACACTCCGCCAAAGAACAGACTGCCTGTTAAAACCTTTGTGGGGAATTTCGATGAAAAAGCTGTGAAAAATGCCATTACCCATGAGTTAGACAGAGATGGTCAGGTCTTTTATCTGTACAACAGAGTTGAAACTATTGAAGAATTTAAGCTAAAACTGCAAGAGCTTGTTCCTAATGCAAGAATCGGAGTAGGACACGGTCAGCTTTCGGAAAGCCAGCTTGAAGATGTAATCGTCGGGTTTGAAGAGCACGAATACGATATCCTTCTGTGTACCACTATCATTGAAAACGGTCTGGATATCCCTAACGCGAATACAATTATTATCCATGATTCAGACAGGTTTGGGCTTGCACAGCTCTATCAATTGAGAGGTCGTGTCGGACGTTCGGAACGTCAGGCGTACTGCTACTGTTTCTTTAAAAGCGGCAAAAATCTGACAAAAGAAGCTTATCAAAGACTTATGGCTATAAAAGAATTCTCCTCTCTCGGAAGCGGTTATCAAATAGCCATGAGAGATGTGGAGATCCGTGGTGTAGGGAACATTTTAGGTACAAAACAGCATGGCCACATGGTAAATGTCGGGTTTGATACATACTGTCAGCTTCTTGATGAGACAGTAAAAGAACTTCAGGGCGAAACGGTTGAGAAGAAAACACCTACCATTGTTGATATAAATGTAACCGCATTTATTCCTGATGATTGGGTTGGCTCAAAAGAACAAAAAATGATTGAGTACAAACGTCTTGCAGACGTTCATAACGAAACAGAGCTCGGATATATTGAATCAGAGTGGAAAGACAGATTTTCAAAAATTCCAGAAGAGGTTTCTAATCTTATAAAACTTGTCCAGATAAGACTTGCGGGAACAAAAGTCGGAATTACTTCAATACGCGAAACAATGGACAATATAAGAATTTACACACCTTTTAACAGAGCTGAATGGAACATCCTGCAGGCTAAACTCCCGCGTGAGATTACAAGGTATATTAAATACACTCCGGCGCCTAAATCTGTTGAGGATGCAAATTCAATATTACTGTTTAATAATTCTGTTATGAATTTTAATGAAATATTTAACATTCTGGTAGATTTGTTTTATGATATAGAAGAAATAAGAAGAGAATACAATAAAGATAAGGGGATAAACTAATGAAAAGAGTTTTAGTAGCACTAATGGCATCTGCCTTGATTTTCTCAGGATGCGGACTTAAAGGCGGAACTATTATTAAGGTAAACAACAAAAACATTACCAAATCACAATTTGACGAAGCATATAAAAATGCGGCTAAGAATTCACAGTTAGCACAAATGGGAATAGAAATTCCAGAAAACGAAGACAACCTGATGTATCTTATGATTAAAGACAGAGTTGTTAATGAGCTTATCGTTAAAGAACTGATTAATCAGGAAATGGACAGACGTCAGATTAAGGTTACAAAAGAAGATACCGAACGTGAACGTCAGAGAATGATTGACAAAGTCGGTTCAAAAGAAAAGTTTAACGAAATTCTGAAACAAAACGGAATCTCAAATGCCAAGTTTGAAAAAGACTTAGCACAGGAAATCAAAATGAAAAAACTTGTTGATATAATTCATCCTGTAAGCATTTCCGACAATCAAGCAAAAGCCTTCTATGACAAGAATATTAACCAGTTCAAATATCCTGATAAGGTTAGAGCATCTCATATTCTGATTTCTGCTAACCCAGTAGAAATTAAAGAAGAACTGAGAAAGAAAAATACTCCTATGTCAGAAATCGAACTGAACGAACGTGTTCAACAGGTTATGAAAGAAAGATATGACAAGGCTGTTGAAATCAGAAACCAGGTAAAAGATCATCCTGAAAGTTTTGAGGCTATCGCAAGAGATGTATCTGCTGATACACTTTCAGCTAAAAACGGCGGCGACATTGGTTTCTTTGCTAAGAAGGATATGGTAAAACCTTTTGCAGATGTTGCATTTAGTCAGAAACCAAACACAATAAGTGAAGTCGTTCAGACACCTTACGGTTTCCATATAATTAAGGTAACAGACAGAATGGCAGCAGGTCAGCAACCGTTTGTTAAGGTTAAAGAACAGATTAAGATGTATCTGACAGCGCAGGAACAAATTAAAGCCCTGGAAATCTTCTTAGGCAACCTTAAAGCTCACGCTGTTATTCAGTACGTAAATTCATCTTACGATCCTGTTCAAATTGAAACAAAAATGAAAAAGATTGCAGCAGAAAGAAAAGCTGCTTTGAACAACCAGCCTAAAAACGTTGAAGTAAAACAGGCTGCACCGGCAGGGAACTAGATGAACAGTAATTATCAAATACTTGAAACAGGAATAACCGCACAAAGAAATCTTGTGTTCTTGTGCGGTATTTCTTCTGAAATAAATCAAACTCTTGTTATCGGAGTTTTCCACGGGGATGAATATCAGGGCGAACCGCTTATCGACAGGTATATGGAAGAACACGATAAAGAAGGTGTTCTGTTTATCCCATGCCTGAACCCCGACGGCAGAGATTTAAAGACAAGAACAAATTCAAACGGAGTTGATTTGAACAGAAACTTCCCTACAAGAAATTGGGAAAAGACAGAAAAAGACAGTTATTTTGGCGGCGAAACACCGGGAAGTGAGGCTGAAACAAGATTTTTGGTTGATGTTATCAACAAATACCAACCAAAGTCGATTATAACCTTGCATACTCCGTATAAAATAGTAAACTACGATGGGCCTGCTAAAGAATTAGCAGAAATGATATCAGAGATTATAAAATATCCCGTAGAAGAGAGCATAGGCTATCCTACCCCGGGAAGTTTCGGGACTTATGCCGGTATTGAAAGAAATATTCCGACAATAACCCTTGAAATGGATGAAGAAGAAACTATTGATAATTTATATGTACCTATTAAGGAAATATTTGATAACCTATAAATTGTTTTGTATTTTATTCGTCTTCTTTAAAACCCCATTTCCCTTCAGCTTTAAACTTTTTAATTACACTTCTTGTAATTCGGCTCACCATTGATTCTCTGTCATCCTCGTCATATTGAGGAGATTTATCATTCAGAGTTAACAATAGACCAACGTTTCCGTTATTTACCATATGACGGACTATATCCATTCTCATTCCTCTGTCGGTTTTTATATAACCTTTTATCGTTGTTAAATCGCCATAATCATCTATTTCTGCCGCTGTAAAGTTTGCGTCCCCGCCAATATACTTCAGTTTATTTAATGTTCTAATTTCCGCACAATCAAAATTTGCATTTTTCTCAATTCGCTCAAGCTCACCCAAGCTATCTAATTTTTTATAAGCAAAATTAGCGTTTCCGCCGATTCTGCGTAATTTACCCAGATCTTTTTGGGAATAACCCAATGTGAAATCCCCACCGACTTCTTCAACAGAACCGAGACTTTTTAATTCTGCCGCTTTTGTTAAATCAATACTTCCGCCAATGCGTTTTAATTTTTTAAATTCTTTTATTTTGGTCATGTTTATTGCGACATCGCCGCCAATCTCTTCAACATTTCCCAAATCTTCCAGACCAAATACGTAATTTAATTCGACATTGCCACCAATTTTTTCCAAGCCACCCAAAGTTTTAAATTTTGAAAAGTCAAAATCAGCATTGCCACCAATTTCTTTTAAATCTCTAAGGTCAGTCATTGTTGAACGGCAGAATTTTGCATTTCCTTTTATACGAACGACATTCTTGAATAAATTATTCTCATTTATTCCCAAATCATCATACGTAATTTCTTTTGGTTCATCAAAATGCGATAATTCAAGCTTACCATCTTCTAACACATTTACTCCGATACCAAAATATTCAAATAGTTTTTTGTTATCATTTTCTTTTAATATCGGATCGAGGTCTTTCTTTAAGGCATCTAATTTTTCTTTTACTTTTTCCGCACAAGCAATTTCTGTTTTTGCGGTTTCGCCTAATTCGTAGCCTTGACCATCAATATGCGCTTTAAACTCATCAAAATATTTCACAGGAATTTTTGAGTTATTATGTGCACCCTGAACTTCTACAATTTCATTATCTTCAAATCTTATGCCAAGCTGCGGCTGTCCGTTTTCAATATATATATGAAAGTCCCCTTTTGAAAGATATGGCTCAGCGTTATTTGATTTAGTACACCAACTGTTATGAGAAAGCGTTTTTAGTTTTTCTACATTTGAATCAAAATTATCAGGATCCTTCTTCTGGGAAGGAATTATAATCCATTTTGTTTCACCATCTTCGCATTTAGTATCTTCAAGATAAAATTCTCGCAACTTGTTTGTATAAGTCTTTGCAAAATCAAAATTCGTGCGAGGATTTTGTTTTAAATCTTCTTTTAAATTGTACATAGTATCGGCAAGAACACCCTTGTTCAAAACCGGAGGGATATTGTCATTATCGGGTTTTAATTCTTTTGTTATTCCTTTAAGTATGAGCAGTTTTTCTGTTGGGGAATATTCTTTGTTTTCATTCTCAAAATAATCTTTCCATTCGTCAAGCATTGCTACCCGCTGAGCCATTGTTTCAGGGGTTCGTCCGTAATAATCTTTTTCAAGAATTTCATCGCATTGGTTATCTGCCCAATCGTACAGATAATCAACCGTTCTGAACTTTTCTATCGGAGCTTTGAATTTGTCAACAACAAGGGCATCAACCCCGTCAAATTGGTTCTTTTTCATGCCCGAAAAAGATATCAGGACGGAGTTTGTATGGAAATTAGGCAACATAAACTCTCCGGATTGTGTCCGATTATCTCTCTGAGATACCTTTTGAGATTTGATATCATTTTTACCAATTGATAGTTGATATGAAATGCGCATACTACTCTAACGCACCTAATAATATTTTTTGCGCATTTATCCGTGATATAATGGACTTATGAAATTAATAATCGGTTTAGGTAATGTTGGTGGTAAATATACATTCACAAGACATAATGTCGGATTTATGACTGTGGATAAAATTGCTCTTGATAACGGTATAGAGTTTAAAGATAACTCAAAGCTAAAATCACTTATTACCAAGTTCTACAAAGACGGAGAAGAGTATATGCTTGTAAAACCTACTACCTACATGAACTTATCCGGAGAGGCTATGCGTGCCGTTATAGATTATTATAAGATAGATCCAAAAGATATGATTATAGTATATGATGACCTATCTATCGATTTAGGTAAGATAAGGTTCAGAGCTTCAGGCTCAGACGGAGGTCATAACGGAATAAAATCGATCATCAAACACTTAGGTTCACAAGACTTTCTCAGATTAAAAATCGGAATAGGCCCACAGCCTCCGATACCGTCTGAAGCGTTTGTCTTACAGAACTTTGAACAGGACTCGCTTGAACCGCTGAAGGAAGTCTTAACAAAAGCAGCAGATGCCATCTTCTACTGTTTTGAAAACGGAATTGAAAAAACACAAAATAAATTTAATTAGGAGATAAATATGTCATTAGCAGAACAATATGAAAACGAAGAAAAATATGAAGAAGCATATACAGAGTACAAAAAAGAACTGGAAAGCGGAAGAGAAAGTGCAGAACTTTATAAAAAACTTGCTCACGTCGCATCTATCCTGAACAAAAAAGATGAGGCTGAGGAGTATTACAAGCACCTTGTTTCACTCAGACCTGATGACATTGTTGCCTATGAACAACTTATGGATATTTGTTTTGAAAATGACGATAAATACACATATTATCTTTCAAGAGGTCAAAAACACGTGCTTGAACAACAGTTTGAACACGCTATAAATGACTTTAAAAAAGCCATAACTCATTGTCAGGATGAAGATAAAATGGCTCATACAAGATATCTGCTTGCAAATCTTTATGAGCAGGGAAATAAATTTAATAATGCTATTGACGAATGCCTGAGAATAATTGATACAGGTCTTGCAACGGCTGAAACCTATCTTAAACTTGCTAATCTTTATAACAAAACTGATTTTGCCGAAAGTGCGCTTGAAGTGCTTCAGAGAGCAAAAGATGAAGGTATCACGGGACTTGATGAAGACCTTGCAAAATATTATTCAAAATTAAACAACCCTCAAAAAGCGTTAGAATTAACCAAAGATGAGTTGTTAAGAGCAAGATGCCTTATGGAATTAGGCCGAAATGACGAAGCAATCGAACTTTTAGAA
>JAILHQ010000021.1 GCA_024695725.1 Cyanobacteria bacterium RUI128
CCCCTAGTCATCAGCGTGGCCTGCAGTACCTAAAACGTCACGCATTTTGTGCATAACCATTTCTTTAACAGCAGTTCTGCCAGGTCCCATATATTCACGCGGGTCAAATTTTTCAGGATGTTCAACAAAGAATTCTCTGATTGTTGAAGTCATTGCTAATCTCAAGTCAGTATCGATATTGATTTTAGCAACACCGTGCTTAGACGCATAGTTAAGCATATCTTCAGGAACGCCCTGTGCATTTGGCAAGTTACCGCCGAATTTATTACATTTAGCAACGAAGTCAGCAGGAACTGAAGATGAACCGTGAAGAACGATTGGATAATCACCGAAACCTGCTTCTTTCAAAGCGTCTTTAATTTCTTTAAGTCTTTCGAAGTCTAATTTAGCTTCGCCTGCAAATTTGTAAGCACCGTGTGAAGTACCAATAGCGATTGCTAATGAATCACAACCTGTTTGTTTTACAAATTCAACAGCTTCTTTAACGTTAGTATATTTAGCGTCTTTAGCATCAACGTTAACATCGTCTTCAACACCTGCTAATTTACCTAACTCAGCTTCAACTGAAACTCCTCTTTCGTGAGCATATTCAACAACTTTCTTAGTAACAGCAACGTTTTCTTCGAACGGGAATCTGCTTCCGTCAATCATAACTGATGAGAAACCGCCGTCGATACAAGCTTTACAAATTTCGAAATCTGCACCGTGGTCTAAGTGAAGTGCGATAGGTACTGTAGTTGTAGCTAAAGCTGCTTCTACTAATTTAATAAGGTATGTTTGGTTAGCATATTTTCTTGCACCTGCTGAAACCTGAAGAATGATTGGTGATCTTGTTTCTTCAGCAGCTTCTGCGATACCTTGTAAAATTTCCATATTGTTTACGTTGTAAGCACCAATAGCATATCCGCCTGCAAGTGCTTTTCTGAACATTTCTCCTGTTCCGACTAATTTTCTTTCGCTCATTATAAGCCTCCTTATTTATACTACAAATCTGCACTTCTTAAATTACTATAAACATAGTTTGTTTACAACTATAATTTACCAAATTCCCCTGTTTGAGATACAATATAAATAATAAACACGATAAGAAGGAAATTTATAATGCTTAAAGGAAATGAGATCAGAGATTTATACTTAAACTATTTCAAAGACAAACGTCAACATACCATAGTAGAGAGTTCAAGCCTTGTGCCTGATAACCCGACGGTATTGCTGACAACAGCAGGCATGTTGCAGTTCTTGCCTATATTTTTGGGTATTCAGCAGTGTCCATACGAACCTGCAAGAGCGACTTCCTGTCAAAAATGTGCAAGAGCGGGCGGAAAAGATTCTGATATCGAAAACGTAGGACGTACTCCGCGCCACCACACCTTCTTTGAAATGCTCGGAAACTTTTCTTTCGGTGATTATTATAAAAAAGAAGTCATTCCTTGGGCTTGGGAATTTGTAACCGAAGTTTTAAAACTCGATAAAGACAGACTTTGGATAACAATTTTTGAAACAGATGATGAGGCATACGATATCTGGAGAAGTATCGGTGTTCCTGCAGAACGTATCAAAAGAAAAGGGAAAAAAGACAATTTCTGGGGACCTCCGGGGGCATCAGGCTCTTGCGGACCTTGCTCTGAAATTCATTATGATTTAGGCGAAGAATATAAATGTGACCATCCGAATTGTGGTATTGATACGTGTGAATGTGACAGATGGGTAGAAATCTGGAACCTCGTATTTACCGAATTATATCAGGATGAAGAAGGTAATCAGTCTCCGCTTGAAAAGAAAAACGTTGATACCGGTATGGGCTTGGAACGTATTACAATGGTTTGCCAGGGTGTTGCCTCAACTTTTGAAACAGACCTTTTAAGACCTATCTTAGACAAGGTTTCTGAAATGTCAGGTGTACCTTATAAAAAATCCGAAAAAACGGATATTTCTTTAAGAATAATCACTGACCACGCAAGATGTGTATCTTTCCTTATTTCTGACGGCGTTATCCCGGGTAATGAAGGAAGAAGTTATGTACTCAGAATGATTTTAAGACGTGCTTTAAGACACGGTAAAATTTTGGGAATGGAACTTCCGTTCTTACACAAGTTAGTTGATGTAGTTGTGGAAAACTATGGAAAAGCTTATCCTGAACTTGTTCAGAACAAGGCAAAAATCATTGACACAATTAAGAAAGAAGAAGAACGCTTCAACAAAACTCTCGACAGAGGGTATAAAATGCTTGAAGAATTTATTAATAACAAAAAAGATATTGATGGCGAAAGCGCATTCAAACTCTACGATACTTACGGATTCCCGTTTGAACTTACAAAAGAAATCGCAGAAGAAAACGGGCTGGGGGTAAATGAAGAAGGTTATCGTGCCGCAATGCAAGAGCAGAAGGAACGTGCAAAAGCAGCAACAGCTAAGATTTCCGTCACAGGCGATATCAAGTATGCAAAGATGGAAGAACAAGTCGGCTCAACCGAATTTGTCGGATATACCGAAAACGAATGTTCTGCAAAAATCTTAGGCACAATAGATGGCGAAGGCTTTGTTGATGTTGTTCTGAACAAAACCCCATTCTATGCAGAATGTGGCGGACAGGTAGGTGACAGCGGTGTTATCGAAAACGATAATGTAAAACTTGAAGTCTTAACAACCTTCAAAGTTAATGAACTTTATGTTCACCGTTGTACTTTGCTCAATGGCGATATCACTATCGGCGAAGAAGTCAGTGCAAAAATTGATACGGCTAGAAGAGCTGAAATCAGACTTCACCACACATCTGCTCACTTATTGCAGGCAGGACTTATAAAAGTGTTAGGTGACGAGGTTAAACAGGCAGGTTCTCAGGTTGAAGAAAACCGTATGAGATTTGACTTTACTTTCTCAAGAGCAATGACTCCTGATGAAATAGTTAAAACAGAAAAAATTATAAACAATTGGATAAAAGAAAAAATCGAAGTACATACAGATGTAATGTCTATCGAAGAGGCTAATCAAACAGGTGCAACAGCATTATTTGGTGAAAAATACGGCGATACGGTTCGTGTTGTCAGTGTAGGAGGTAAAGCGCACGAATGTATTTCTAAAGAATTTTGTGCAGGTACCCACGCAAGCAATACTGCTGATTTGAGATTATTCAAAATAGTTTCTGAAGGCGCTATTGCGGCAGGCACAAGAAGAATTGAAGTCGTTGTATCAGATGCGGCGCTTGATTATCTTAATTCTAAAGCAGAAGAAATCGATAAACTTTCATCAAAATTCAAAGTACATTATGACGAAGTCGGTGAAAGAGTCGAAAAATTATCCGAAGAAAACAGAGATTTACAGAAACAAATCATTGAACTCAAGAGCGAAAACGCAAGAGGTAAATTTAATTCCTTTATCTCTAAAGCTGAAGGGGTAGAAATCAACGGTGTGAGCGGTAAATTATTTATCTCTAAGATTGAACTTATGGATAATGACAGCCTTAAAGCAGGGGTTGAGTTCCTGTCAAGCAAGTTAGGTGAAAGCATTATTATCCTCGTTTCGGAAAAAATGGTACTCGTAAGAGTTTCCGATAACTTTGTAAAAGCAGGGGTTAATGCAGGTAAATACGTCGGTGAAATTGCCAAAGCATCAGGTGCAAACGGCGGCGGACGTCCAAACTTCGCTCAGGGCGGAATTAAAGACTTCTCTAAAGTTGACGATGTTCTACTTAAAATAGAAAACGAAATAAAGGGGTAAATGTAAGGGGTTAATATTTACCCCACCCGAATAATCTAAGAAGGGATAAATTTACCCCTGTTTTTGAAAAACATATTTTATTTCTGTTTGTTCAAAACCGTTTTTCTGAAGATCTTCAAGGACACTGCTTCTCATATCAAATTCACCGAGAACAAGCAGAGAAGATGAATCAAGCCGTTCTCCGAGCTGTTTGATAAGTTCCGTTTGTGATTTTGACGGAAGATACGGAATGAAGTTTCTGCACATCAAAACGGTATTTTCTTTCGGAAGGTTTTTAATATCATCAAGAATATCGCCTTGTTTGAAATCTATAACTGCTTTCAGGCAATCTCTCGGTTTTGCATAAGTTTCATAGGTATAATCATTTTTATAAATATCGAAATATCTGTTTAAATCAAGCCCTGCATGTTGTTCTAATCGTACAACCTCAGCATCGGATACAACATAATTCGCTCTTTTTGCTCTGAAAATATTATCATAATCTATATCTTTTGCGGTAACCGGCAGGAATTTGGCAGCCGATTTTCCGAAGGTTTTCTTAACTTTTAAGGCAAGCGAATATGCCTCTTCCCCGTCGGAGCAGGCATGACAGATTAAATTTACCTGATCCGTATTTTTGTATTTTTTTCTCATTAAATTCATCAGACCGTCCCAGTCCAAATCATCGCGGAAAAGGCTAGTAGAAGTGTAATACTCATAGTTTTCAGTTTCTTTTTTTAGCGAGAAATGAGTAAACGTCGGTTGATTTTGTATCGGATACGAATTAATCTGCATACCGGTTTAAAGTGCGGAAACAAAAATTTTTGTCATTTATGCGTTAAAATTAAGATATAATTGTAAATTTAATCTTAACAATAGCCCAAAATAGCGAATTTAGGGTATAATATATAAACAAATCAATTTATGGGAGGACGTTTTAGTGTTAAAAGAAAACAAACAGATCAATTTATCGGAAAATGCAATAAAAGTATTAGAAAAGAGATATTTAAAGAGAGACGCTTCAGGCAAGTGTATTGAAGGTCCTGCTGATATGTTCAGACGTGTTGCTGATACAATCGCATCAGGCGATTTACAGTTTGGTGCAACTCAGTCAGATGTTGATAAACTGTCAGACAGATTTTATGATGCAATTACAAATTGCTACTTTATGCCAAATTCACCTACTTTGATGAATGCAGGTCGTGAACTTGGTCAGCTGGCAGCTTGTTTTGTACTGCCTGTTGAAGATTCTCTTGAAGGTATATTTGAAACAGTTAAGAACACTGCTCTTATCCACAAATCAGGCGGTGGAACAGGGTTCTCTTTCTCAAGATTAAGACCTAAAAACGACGTTGTTCGTTCAACAATGGGTGTTTCTTCAGGTCCTGTTTCATTTATGGAAGTTTTCAATGCTGCAACTGAGGCAGTAAAACAGGGTGGTACCCGTCGTGGTGCTAATATGGGTATCTTAAGAGTTGATCACCCTGATATCTTAGAATTTATCGACTGTAAAGCAGACAATACAAAGCTGAATAACTTCAACATTTCTGTTGCTATTACAGATAAATTTATGGATGCATACCTTGCAGGCGAAGATTATGATTTGATTCACCCGAATACAAAACAATCTGTCGGCAAGTTAAGCGCTAAAATGGTATTTGACAAGATTGTTGATGGTGCTTGGAGAAACGGCGAACCGGGTATTATCTTCATTGACACAATGAACTATGATAACCCTACACCAAAAATCGGTGCTATCGAATCAACAAACCCTTGCGGTGAAGTTCCTCTGTTGCCTTATGAAGCTTGTAACTTAGGTTCTATCAACCTTAACCGTATGGTTAAAGAAGAAAATGGCAAGTGGACTGTTGACTGGGATCTTTTGGGCGAAACAACAAGAACCGCTATCAGATTCTTAGATAACGTTATTGCTATCAACAATTATCCGTTACCTCAAATCGATGAAATGGTTACAAATAACCGTAAAATCGGTCTTGGTGTAATGGGCTGGGCTGATATGCTCATGAAATTAGGTCTGTCTTATGCTTCTGAAGAGGGTACAAAACTTGGTGCACAAGTTATTGAATACATTGATTATATTTCTAAGTGCGAATCTATCGAACTTTCTAAAGAAAGAGGAAGATTTAAAAACTTCGAAGGAAGTATTTACGATCAGGATAATTATTTGTATGACAAATACAGAGGCAAATCAGCAGGTATAATCTCTGATGAACAATGGAAAGAACTTGATGCTCTTATTAAAGAACACGGTATCAGAAACGCAACTACAACATGTATTGCACCAACAGGTACTATTTCAATGATAGCAGGTGCATCAGGCGGTATTGAACCATTGTTCGGTTTAGTATTCTCTCGTTTGATTATGGATAATACCGAAATGTTAGAGGTTAACCCAATCTTCAAAGATTATATGGTATCAAGAGGTCTTTATTCGGAAGACTTAATGAGAAAAATCTCTGTTGACGGTTCTGTTGCACACGTTGACGGTATTTCTGATGAAATCAGACATATCTTTGTAACAGCACACGACGTTACACCTTACTGGCACGTTAAAATGCAGGCTGCTTTCCAATTACACACAGATAATGCAGTATCAAAGACAGTTAACTTTGTAGAAACTGCAACTCGTGAAGATATCGAAGAAGCATACATCTTAGCATACAAGAGCCACCTGAAAGGTATAACTGTTTACAGAAACAACTCAAGAACCTTCCAGCCTATGAACCTTAAAAAGGAAGAAGGAGCAAATAAAGAGGCTGCAATTGAAGAAGTAAAGACTGAAGTTGTGGAAGAAATATCAGAAGAATATAACCCTACAGGTGAGATTAAGGTTGTTACTTGTCCTGAATGCGGTAACAAGATAGAAATGGCAGAAGGTTGCTTTATCTGTCTGAACTGCGGTTATTCAGGTTGCTCATAGAAATAAGTATAAAATATTATTCTTAAAATGGCAGGTTAAACCTGCCATTTTTATGTTTTGTGCTATAATAATAACATATCGGGATGTAGCACTCTGCCGAGCGGATTTTGCGTAGAGTGAGTGGCAAAGCCACGAAACTAGAAGTAACACCGAAATAGTGAACGACAATTTTGCAACAGCAAAATAAAGTGAACGACTTGAAGGTGTAAAGCAATAATCCAAGAAAAAAATGATTAAGTATCATTTTCTGAGAGGTTGGTAGCGCACCTGAATAACATTGACAATTTGATTAAACTTTTTATCGGGATGTAGCACTCTGCCGAAGAAAATGATTAAGTATCATTTTCTGAGAGGTTGGTAGCGCACCTAAATAACATTGACAATTTAATTAAACTTTTTATCGGGATGTAGCGCAGCTTGGTAGCGCACTTCGTTCGGGACGAAGGGGTCGCAGGTTCAAATCCTGTCATCCCGATATTTTTTAGAATTGTTCCGGTCTTTTAATAATCAACGGTGTATCTTTCGGCATAAACGTATTACGCAAACCGATATTTGTTGCTATGAGGAAGAAGAACTCTATCTGTTCCCCGGGTGCAACATCTAAATCATCAAACGGAACACAAATATCAATTTTATCCCCGTGTGAAATATTAAACCCTTCAGAATCTACAAGAGCCCACATGTTATCAGGAATAGCTTTTGAAAGGAAAGACGGATAAATTTGATCATTTACAAACGAAATTGCCACCTCATTATGATATTTTGATTTTAATAAAGGAAATACCGCTTCTGTTTTGTTTGTTATTCTGATACTTGAACAATTTTGTTTTGTCGTAATATTTCTTGTATAGATAAAAAAATGGTTTATTATTGGTTTATAAATATCTTTTTCTTCAAATTTTGAATTTAATTCAAGTTTGAAATACATATTATTTTCATCAAAACCGTAGTTTATGTTATCAAAAATCTTACTTTCCTGGAAGACAGGCCCATCGATTAAATCAATACTGTCTGAATATAACCAGCCTGTATTTACCTGAGGCATTTTAATATCTTTTATTTCAGAATTTTCGTAGGCTGTTTCAATTATGGAATTATCAAGATATGCAGGATAATCTTTGCCAAACAGTTTATAAATATTTTTAAGGTGTTCTCTGAACAGGAAGTCGAAAACATTATCCTGACCTGAATTATTCGGTTCGCCGTACCACCAGAACCAGTCACTTCCTTCTGCAATATACAATTCTCTCATTGCTTTTGTATAATTTTCGTTTTCCGAGTCTTCCTTAATCATTTTTTCTATATCACTGCTGACATTGTTCAGATATTGCCAAGCAAGGTTTTTAACAGGATCACCAAGCCAGAAATTAAAATCTTTGTTTATCCATGAACCCGGATAAATTTTATTTAGTATTTTTTTGTTTTGATCCGTTTCAATATAATCACTTATCAAAACTGTATCAATAGAGTTGTCATTATCCAATTTAGAATAAATCATATTTAGAAAATCATTACCGTCGTTAACGTAATTTTCCCAGCAGTTCTCTCCGTCGAGTGCGATTGTCAATAAGTGATTTTCGTCAGGTGATACCATAAGTTTATTCTGAATAGATTTAATTTTGTTAAACAAATCGGATGCCGCAAGAGCCGCATCAACATTGCTATATTCAAAATTTATCAGATTTGGTATATGTAAATCTCTGAAAATAATATCAAGATTTTTATTATCAGAGCTGAAACTGTAAGTTTTAAGCAAATAGTAAGGGTCTTCAAGATTTCCTTTAAAATCTCTTACAAACTCAAAATTGATACTTTTTGAGAGTATTGACTCATCTGATATTGTCCATTTTACCCCTTCTTCCGCAAACAGTTTAAGTACACTGTCTGTCAGACAATATTCTGATGCCCAAATACCTTTTGGTCTAACTCCAAAAACTTCTTCTATTCTGTTTATTGCAGACTGAACCTGAAAATGAGCATCTTTTTCAAAATTAAAATTAACAGGCAGGTTTTCTCTGTTTGGAAGATTTTTTGTAGCTGTTTCATAGTCGCACAAGATAGGCATAATCGGATGATAGTAAGGACTTGTTGTAAGCTCTATTCTGCCTTCTTTTATATATTTTTTATAAGTAGGTATTATCTCGCTGATTATCTGCTGATGAAGTTCAATAATACGTACTCTGTCCTTGTGGGTATAATTTTTCCCTTTTTTGGCAAGTTTTGCAAGTTCAGGATATCTGTCATAATGAGTCGGGTCAACCCAAGACAGGTTGAACAATGCCATTAAATCGGAAATTTCCTGATCATTAAAATTGTTTATTGTTACCGAATTACTTGCAAAACGTTTTTTAAACAGTTTTCTGTAAGCAGGATAATTATAAACCATTGTTTCATATTTTGAATTAAAGAAGTTATTCAAAATATATTCTTTTTCACTCGGAGCGAGGTCTTCTACCTTTGATACGGTAAGGCTTGAATGAATATCCTGAAACCCTTGTTCTGTATATTGGATAAGTTCATCTAATAGTGCTGGTACAATATTGATGTTAAGCTTTAATCTCGGATATTTTTCTAAGACATTAACCATATCAAGATAGTCTTTTACGGCGTGCAGTCTTGCCCATGGCATTAAAAATACACCGCCTAATTCATAAACCGGCTGGTGCATATGCCAATAAAAGGCAACTGATAGTTTCTTTTTGGATAAATTTTCCATACGTTCATTATAGCAGATTTTTTGAATAAATCTAGTTTTCCTCGTCCTCTTCGTATTGTTCGTTTTCTTCCGCTGCTTCTCTTGAATGTATGAAATGGCGCTGCACACCTAATTCTGAAAACATTTTCAGTTCAGCTTTTTTCTCTTCTTCAATATAAATTTCTTTTTGTTTTTCTTTGTGTTTCTCAAGAACCTTAACTCTCTGTTCACACTCAACAAGTTTCTGTATTTCTATCTGGAGTTCTTCTTCAGCTTCTTTTCTTTCCTGTTCAAGTGTTTCCGCCTTATCCCACAAGTGGTGAATATATTTATCATAATATTCGAGCATAGAATAATCAGCTTTTTTTCTGGCAGTCGAAACCTGAGCAATTTCCTGTTTGTTTTGTTCAACCCTTTCTTCTGCCATGCGCAATTTCTGACGTGCTCGACTCACAGCTGCTTCCTGCAGTTCTTTTTCACGTTCTCTGAAATCAAGCATTTTTTGTAGTTTATATCTGAACGGCATTAAAAATCCTTTTTATTTATTGAATAAGAATTTTATTTTAACTTTCAAGTTCTCTTTTTATATCTTCAACCGATACGTGAATTATTTCGGAGTTATCGTCTTTTTTGAGAAAAACATCTTTTATCCCGGACTGACAAATAAATCTTTTACAGAGAATACAAATAAAATTATGTCCGTAAATATACATTGTTGCATCTTTACATCTGTCTTGTCCTGCCTGAATAATAGCATTTTGTTCCGCGTGAATTGAACGGCATGTTTCGTATCTTGTGCCTGATTCAATATTATTTTCTATTCTGTAACATTTTCCTCTTTCATAACAGGATTCAACCCCTGACGGAGTGCCGTTATAGCCTGTTGCTTTTATTTTTTTATCTTCACCCACAATAACAGCACCAACCTGTGCTCTTAGACAGTTTGAACGTGATGAACAGGTTTTTGCCAAATCCAAAAAATAATCTACCCAAGGTTTAATAGCCACTTTCCTAACTCCTTTTTTCTAGATTATATCATATTAAGATAATATATAAAATTATTTAAACATATGTTCACCAACTCTTGCATGAAAAACATGTTTTACATAGAATAATTGTACTCACATCCTCGTATCAGAAGAGGTGTCGTCATTAAACACTGATTCTGTACAAATTTGAAAGGATAAATTAAAATGGCAAACATTAAATCAGCAAAGAAAAGAGTATTAATTGCAGAAGCAAACAGACAAAGAAACGTTGCCTGGAAATCTTCAATTAAGACTGCTTTCAAGAAGGTTCTTGAACTTGCTGCAGGTGATGACAAAAATGCTTTAAGCGCAGCATTATCAAAGGCATATCAATTATGCGACAAGGCTGTATCTAAGGGTATTTTACACAAAAACACAGCTGCAAGAAAAAAATCAAGACTTACTCTTGCTGTTAAAAAGTTAGCAAAATAGGTAATTTTACCTGTTTAGGATTTTAAGAGAAAACAGGGTGGATATGATATCCACTCTGTTTTTTGTTATGTTTTGCATGTTAATATATGTAACAATTAAGTTTTTTTTCACTATTAATCAACAAATTTTTTATATCAACTGTTTTATTATGAACGTAGGAAAAGTGTGTAATGGATAAATTAGATATTCGCGAAAATCAACCGGTAAACCAGTCAAGGACAGCTAAAAACTTCTTTTGGCCTATGCCTTTTGGTATTTTTCCGTTAGGACCGAGCATTTACGGGCCTCCACCCAGACCTATGGGACCTAGCATTTACGGACCGCCACCCAGACCTTATGGACCTAGTATTTATGGACCTCCGCCCAGACCTTATGGACCTAGTATTTACGGACCGCCACCAAGACCATACGGACCTAGTATTTATGGACCGCCTCCTAGACCTATGGGGCCTAGTATTTACGGACCAAGAGGACCGATGGGACCACCGGGTGGAATGGGACCTATGGGGCCGATGGGGCCTGGACCAAGAGGACCGATGGGTAGACCGGGAGGTTTTGGACCGATGGGACCACCACCGGGCGGAATGGGACCAAGTATTTACGGACCGCCTCCTGGAGGTTTTGGACCAAGATTTTATATATAAAAGTTCTTTTTATTATTTAAAAAGGACTTTTATTTTTTGAAAATATATTAAATATTTTTATATAT
>JAILHQ010000056.1 GCA_024695725.1 Cyanobacteria bacterium RUI128
TTTATCGACGACGAGAAACTAAACAGGCTGAAAATAGTTGATATCTATTCGCTTATTGAACAGAGCGGAATCAAGTTTATATCCGACAAAAAATGCTCTGTTACTTATCACAAACCTTGCCATACTGAAAATGACTCAGCAATAAATATTATCAAAAATATCGAAAATATTGAATATACAGAAATGGATAACTATGACGGATGCTGCGGATTCGGGAATTTTGAGCACCCGCAATCACTGGGAGATACAAAACCCATAAGAGAGAACAAAAAAGAAAACATTAAAAAAGCAAAAGTGGATATTTTACTCACAACCTGTGTAGGCTGTGTAATCAGCCTGAATATAATTACAAAGTTCAGACAGAAAACTCAAAGACTTATAGAATTTATCCGCCAATGTAAGATAAAATAAAATTGGGGTAAATATATTATCGTCACTGCGAGGCTAATGCCTCTCGCAATAACAGAGAGCATTTTACGCTTTTAAATTTTGTAAATATTTCTTCCAAAACCCTTTGAAAAAATTTTATGTTTAAATCATCATGTTTTTACCAAGACCGAATGGAGGAAATATGAAAATAGCTGCAATAAACACGGTTCAAACTTTCAGAGCGAACGAACAGGCACAACAGGACAAAAAGCCTGTAAAATTCCATCCGTTTCCGGTAACTGCATGGACTGCACCGGGCGGACTCGGTGTGGCTATGGTTTCAGGTATGATGCACAAACCACTTTTGCATAAAATTTCTGCGGTAATTGGTGTCGTTGCAGCAGCAACACATATAGGAATGGCAACGGCTCACCATCACCATCATAAAAAGAATATAAACGCTTAACGGAGTATAAATGAAAGACATAAATTGGGATATTGTTTACATATTTATATTCTCGCTTTTACTCGGACTTTTTATCGGGATAATATTTAAAACCCCTTACACCCTCGGGATAAAAACATTTTTCCACAACATTAGTGTAAAACTTAACCCTGATAGTCAGAAAGATTCTAAAACCCTGATAATCGACAGGGTAACAAAAGATACCAAAGCTGTCCCGCAAAACAGTATTTTTGAAGAGCCAAAGAAGAAGGATAACGGTTTTATTATCATTATCAAACGCATATTTAATAAACAAAAAGAAGAATCGCCAACAATACACGATGCGGTTCTGAATTAAAAACCTGAGAATTATCTCAGGTTTTTTATTATTTATTTCTTAAAAAATTTCTTCTTCTTTTGAACAGGCTTTTCACTTTGAGGCTCGGCCGGCTTGACCTCAGGCATCTCTACCTTTTTCGGTTCTTGTTTTACTTCTTTAACCTCTTCCTTTTTATCCGTTACAACAGATTTTTCTTCAGATTTAACCTCTTCACTCTTTGCAGGTTTTGCCTCTTCTTTCACCTCTGTTTTAGTCTCAGGAGCTGCCTTTTCCACCTTGTTTTCTGCAGGGGCTGCCTTTTCAGGTTCAGGAGCATTATTTACCCCTTTATTTACTCCCTCATTTACCCCTTTAGAATTTACCCCTTCAGGATTTACCCCCTCTGTATTTACCCCCTTGTCGGTCATTTCTTTAACTTCAACAATATCTGTGAGGATAAGTTCAGGTTCAAGATGGTATTTTTTATACAGTTCTTCAACAGGAACTCTGTCTGTAAACTCTTTCTTTGCACCATAGTTAAGAACCTTCATATCAGAATTAGAATAAAATCTTGATATTTTCTCTCCGAACCCGCCGTCAAGCACACCGTCTTCCAGTGTGACAACAAGAGTATGGTTCTGTTTTAAGCGTTCCAACAGATCATAATCAACCCCAGTAAGGTAAACAGGGTTAATAAGAGTGGCATCAATATTCAGTTTTTCTTTAATCAGAGCCTGAACTTTTTTGCCCAATTCAAAGAAATTACCTTCTGCAATAATAGCTATTTCAGAACCTTCTGATGCAACTTTAAACTTATTGAGTTTTGAATAATCTGTCGAATCAAACTTGCCTGATGAAACGACTTCACCCTGCGGAACTCTTATTGCAACAGGATATTTATTTTGTTTCACTGCCCAATCAAGGATAGCGAGATATTCTTCTTTATTTGTCGGCGACATATATACAATATTCGGAATGTTACTAATCAGAGGAATGTCAAAAACCCCGTTATGTGTAACATCACCGCAGCTAATGCCGTGACCTACAATCAAGATAACGGCAGGGGCATTATTTATAGCCATATCCTGTGATAACTGGTCATATGCTCTTTGGATAAATGAGCTGTGAACTATCAAAACAGGTTTTCCGCCGTTCTTTGCAATACCTGAAACATAGCCGACTGCGTGTTGTTCAGCAATACCTACATCTGTATAATTTTTCCCGAGTTTTTGTCTTTCTTCAGAGAACAAACCGCAAATACCCGGAGTTGCAGGAGATACTGTTACAAAAGTTTTATCAGTCTGAGCCTTATTCATAATATAATCAACGGTTAATTTTGTGTAGGTTTCAGGCGGATTTTCAACAACTTCAGGCTTTTTATCCATAAAGCCCGGTGTTGTCCAGTGATATTTTTCCTTATTCTGCATTGCAGGAATATAGCCTTTACCTTTTGTGGTGTGGATATGTACTACTGTCGGTTTGTTTGTATCTTTAACCTTTTTAAACATATCTATCAGTCCCTGAAGGTCGTGTCCGTCAGAAACATAGTAATAATCATATCCGAGTGCTGTAAACATATTATTCGGAGAGGTACCGTTTGTATCTCTGAGTTCTTTGAGGTTTTTGTACAGCCCTCCGTGGTTTTCTGCTATACACATTTCGTTATCATTAACAATTATAATCATATTTGAGCCTAATACAGCGGCATTGTTAAGCCCTTCAAGAGCTTCGCCGCCTGAGAGTGAGCCGTCACCGATGAGCGCAATAACGTTATACTTTTCGCCCTTCAAATCTCTTGCTTTTGCCATACCGGATGCAAGAGTAACAGAAGTTGAAGTATGCCCCATAATAAAGAAATCGTGCGGGCTTTCGTTAAAGTTAGAGAACCCTGTGATATTCTGATGATGAAGCGGATCAATAAACGCATCTTTTCTGCCTGTCAGCATCTTGTGCGGGTAGCACTGGTGCGAAGTATCAAAAATAAATTTATCTGTCGGCGAATCAAACACATAGTGCATAGCAATTGTGACTTCTACTATACCTAAATCAGGCCCGACGTGACCGCCTACTAAATTGGTTTTGTTGAGAATTGCACCTCTGATATCTTTTGCAAGACTTTCCATCTGTTTAACGGTAAATTCTTTAATATCCTTCGGTTCATTAACCTTTTCAAGTGTTTTGTAATGCACTTCCGCAAGCACTGAAACACTGCACGCAACAAACAATGCGACAATTAAGCTCAATATTTTTTTCATAATTAAAACTCCCCTTATTCTATATAAGTTTTATAGCATAATAATAAGCCCAAGTGCAAGCATAATCTTGATTTTGTTTAAATTTCGGAATAAATTTTTACAAAAAAATAACCGACTCTTTGAGAGCCGGTTACTTTATACTTTTATAAATAATTAGTCAGCATATAGCGGTGCAAGTTTCTTTTCCTGTTGAGGAATTACACCTTCAGCAATCGGCAAGTACACTCTGTAATCAATTACAGGGAAGCAGTTGTCGATGCTTTCTATTTCTTTTAATTTTGCATCATCAATATTACCTGACTCAATCATATCGGCAATAGTACTGAATCTGTCAACGTGCTCGTTAAATCTGTCAGTAGCATAATCTTTAGCCTGCCAAGTAGTGATTAAGAACGGCCAGTCTGAACTTTGCAATAAGAGATTTTCTCTTGCAAGCTGGTTCAGTGCTCTGTGAAGCAACTTATCTTCCGGAATTGTTTCATATTTAGAAACAATTTCAGTGATACGTTTTTCACAAGAGTGAATAATCGGCCACATCCATTCTGTCAGGTGGTTCATCCATACATAGAAGTGTCCGCCTTGTCCCCAAGAAGATTCAGGGATCTGAATAGCTTCTTTTGGAGGATACTTAGTAATGTATTCGCCAGCTGTCATTCTTTCAATGTCAGGAATGTAGTTGTTGAATTTCTTGATAACCTGTTTAATAAATTCAACACCTTCAAACCACCAGTGTCCGAACAACTCAGTATCGAAGGATACCATAACAAGACCTTCCTGTCCGTTATGAGCCTTCTTATAATCGTTCAACAAGTGATAAATCAAGGTTGTATAGTGATCAGAGTTTTCATTGATCTTGTTAAGTGCCAATACCGGATCGTATAACATCTTATCGCCTAAATCTGTTGTAGGTGATGTTATTCTCCAATAGTGCATACCTGATTTATCATCACGTTTGTGGAATTCTCTGAAGCATCCGTCACCAGGATATCCGTCAGCAGCAGACCATACCTGATAACCTGCTCTGTCGTTTCTGCCCATTACTGCAACCTGTGCATCAGGTAACCAGTATGCAGAATATGTATCATATCCGGTTGGTTCTCTTTCAGGAAGCGGAATGTATTCAATGTTTCCGTAAACACCGATTACACGTCTGTTACCGATTGAGTTACCACCTTCGATAACGTGAGATTCCGTAAAGAAGTATTCAATATCATTGTTTTGAAGAGTAACTTCAATAGCCGGTCTCCAGTGTTTTTGTCCGTCTTTTCCTACGAATTCATAACCCTGACGGTAAGCACATTCAGGTAACCAAGCACCTTTTGCTTTCTTACCGAATAATCTCTTTGTTGTATCAGAACCTACTTTGAATTGAGCGTTCAGGTTGTTATCGGTTGCAAGCAGCGGAGAGAAACCGTGTGTTGCACCTGATGTTGTAATTTCAATACAACCCAAGTCCTGATATTTCTTGAAGTATTTAACCAAATTCATCTCGTACTTGTTAACAAAATCATCTCTTAATTTGTTCCACAAATCAAAATAGTATTTAGCCAAATAGCTTAAATGTTGAGAATGAGGCACGTCTGGATCAGGATATCTGTCTAAGTCCTTTGATACAGCCTTAATTTGAGCATCAATATACTTCAGGAAGCCCTGTTGTAAATGCTCATCATTCAACTGTTCAGCAAGAATCGGAGTGATACCTACTGTTAATTTTGCCTTAATACCTTCATCCCATAATTCAGAAATAGCGTTCAATAATGGAACATATGTTTCTGCCATACATTCATAAAGGTTTTCTTCACCGAATGGCCACATACCAGCTTTTCTGTAGTATGGAAGGTGACTGTGTAACATAAATACAAATTGTCCTACTGACATCATTGCCTCCGTTTAGTGTTTTAATATATCTACTTTATAATTTTCCTACAATATTATAATTAAAAGTATAGTACAAATGTCGAAAAAATATAATACTTTTGGGCTAATTCGAGCGAACAATGTTACAAAAGTTTACGATTACGTGAAATATCAAGGATATATTTTTTATGATATAAAAAAAACTCCGAAAATTTTTCCGGAGTTTTCTGTGTATTATGTTATTAAATTTACTGAGCGTTTATTAGCATCTGAACCTTTGTTTGCATCATTTCTTCAATAATCAGCCACTTTCCGTTAGGCTGTTTTTTGACAACGAAATATGCTTTCAGTTTGTAAGATTCGCCTGACGGCTGCCTTAAAGATGAAAGTCTGTAAGTATCCGTACCTGTCTGGTCAACTTTTATGTTTGTATAATTATTTTTATACTTTCTTACCTTTGCAACAACCTGAGCTTTTCTCATTTCACTGATATATCGCTGGGTATTTGTAACTCTTGTAACAGTTGAGCCGTCAGGTTTAACAACTTCTCTTATTATTCTTGCTGTTGGAGAATACATAGTTGTAACAGACGGTTCATAATTATTGGCAGCATTAACGTAACTGTTAAAAAATGCCAATGCCTCCTGCTTTGTGCTTGCGGCAAACACTGATGTCGCCATTGTCATAACTGCCAATATTGTTAATAATATTTTTTTCATTTTCTTATCCTTATTACTGATTTATAACATACTCTTCACATGTGTATAACGAATTTCATAAAAAATTGTTCATTTTTTATTTTTAAACGTCGGGAAGAGTTCCTTTGACTTCCGCAATTTCATCACAGTCAAGGTTGAAGGCTTTATGTAGTGCGATTACGGCTTTATCAGCATCAAGTTCGTCAACCAGACAACTTATTTTGATTTCACTTGTAGATATCATTTTAATATTTATATCTTGTCCGGCCAAAGTATTGAACATAGATGCAGCTATACCCGGACGGTCAATCATGCCTGCACCAACAATTGAAACCTTGGCAATATGCTCATCAACCTGAAATCTGCTTGCGCCGATATCATCCTTCATTGCATCTAAGGTTTTTAAAGTTTTGTCCAAATCAGACTTATCAATAGTAAATGCAATGTCGTTAGTATTTTCCAGCTTACGTGCATAAGACTGGATAATCATATCTACAGAAATATTTGCATCAGAAAGTTTTGAGAATATCTGTGCCGCACGTCCCGGAACGTCGGGAACATCACAGACAACTATTCTAAGCTGAGACAAATCGGATGCAACACCCGTAACAGGTTTTTGAAGTTCCATATCTTCTACTCCTACAATTAATGTACCTAAATTTTCTAATTTAAAACTGCTTCTTACCCTGAGCGGAACATTAAACATTTTAGCAGTTTCAACGGCTCTCGGATGCAATACATTCGCACCGACTCTGGCAAGTTCAAGCATTTCTTCGTAAGAAACCAAGTCAAGTCTTGATGCTGTCGGAACAAGCCGAGGATCTGTTGTGTATACACCCTCAACATCAGTGTAAATATCGCATCTTGCTGCCTCAAGTGCAGCAGCAAGCGCAACCGCAGAAGTATCAGAACCTCCGCGTCCGAGTGTTGTAATTTCACCGTCAGGTGTAACCCCCTGGAAACCTGCGATTACAACAACTTTACCCTGATTTAAATAATTCTTTATTCTGTCGGTTTTTATATCGACAATTCTTGCTTTTGAATGGACGTTCTCAGTAATAATGCCAACCTGCATAGCATTCATACTTACGGCATCTCCGCCTGCCTCCTGAATAGCCATAGCCAAAAGTGCAATAGATATTCCTTCCCCTGTTGATAACAGCATATCCATTTCACGTACTGACGGATTCGGAGCAATCTCTTTTGCCATTTTCACAAGATGGTCTGTTGTATGGCCCATTGCAGACACTACAACTACGACATCATGACCAAGATTCTTTTCTCTCAGTATTGTATTGGCAACATTCTTTATCTTATCTGTATCAGCAACAGACGTGCCACCAAATTTCTGAACTATTATCTCCCTACTCATAATTCCTTAAAAGTTCCTCTAACTCTTCTTTTTCCTTTGCATACATATCAGTATCAGTGTTGAATGTCTTTAATTTATCGGCGACTTTAATCGCTTGTTCAACATTATACTTGTAACCACCCTGTTTTGCAAGACTGTACAGAATATCGAAATACCTTTCAAGCACATCCTTATCTTCAGAGTTTTCAGCAAATGATTTTATCTTCTTTTTAGCCGTTTCGTAATCGTTTTGCTTAATCAGGAAATTAGTATATGCCATAAGAATCTCTTTCTTATCCGGCATATATTCGACAGCTTTTTCATAGAGTTCTCTTACACCCTCTGTTCTGCCAAGACCTTCATGGCACTGAGCCTGCAAAGAATAATTGAAGCCCTTGTTTGAGAAATCGTCTTTACATTTTTCAAGATATTTCATCGCAAGTTCATAATTCTTTTTATCAACCTCGATTTCAGCAGAAATACTGTTTGCCATATAGTTATTCGGGTTGATTTCCAGCGCCTTATCACGATTTTGAAGAGATAGCTCTATATTACCTGTTTTATAGTATGACAGGGCTAATCTCGCATACACTTCATCTACGTTTCTGTTCTTCAGACATTCATTAGATTTGTGTAATTTTTCAATAGCCTCTTCATGCCTGTTAAATTTCTGAAGCGAAACAGCCCAGGAAATATAGAGAAAGAAGGTCTTAAGACCGTTCATCTCTGCCATTTCATAAAACTGCAAAGATTCATCTTCCATATTCTTTATGGCATAAATATCCCCAAGCAGAAGATAGGTTTCAACCTTATGCCTAAAGATGGACAGAACCTGTTTTGCATAAGATATTGCCTCATCATAATTCTTCTTCTTAAAATAGATGTATGCTATATTATGCAAAGCCTCGAAGTTGTTATCCGTGCTGACAATTATCCGCATCAGTCTGACAAGAGCCTCATCATACTCTTCAAGCTCTATCTGAACAATAGACAGCATGTACGCAGGACGCGCATCTTTTTGGTTGTACTCAATGGCAAGTTCTAACTTTTCCTTTGCCTCTCTGTATTTTTTCTTTTTGATTAACAACGCACCCCAAGAAAGATAAATATCTGCATTCTTGTCATCTATTTCGATACCTTCGCGGTATTTGTCGATAGCCTCATTAAACATCCCCTTCATTGCAAGGCAGTTACCCCACAGCCCCAAAGCTTTTACATTCTTTTGATCCTGTTCAAATGCCGAGCGGTAATAGTTTATTGCTTCGTCAAAATTACCCGTTGTTTGTTTTATAACACCCAGGTTAATCAGGGCATTTGATGTTTTTGTCGGGAAACATATAGCACTTTGAAGCAGGTTTTCCGCTTCGTTATAGAACCCCTGAGTGTACATTGAAGTCGCTATATTTATGAACGCATTCCCGGGCATTGCAGGCGTTATACCCATTTTGTTGTACTCATCAACAATTACATTCGCCCTTGATATTTTCTCAACAACCTCTTTCAATATTCCCTTTTTTTCTACTTTCTTATCAGACAATCTGCCACCTCTCTAAATGCACCTTCTCCGCCGCCTTCCTGCGTAATTTGTATCCCTGATACCTTCTTAACGCGGTCAGTCGCATTCGGAACGGTTACCTTGTATTTTGCATAATTCAAACATTCCAAATCGTTTATATCATCACCAATATAAACATATTCATCCTGAGATAAACCGTATTTTTCCAGGATAGATTTCATAACCGGAAGTTTATCCCATATTCTCTGATGAACATCTTCAAGTTCAAAAGTATCCTTTATCCATTCTATTGCAGGATTACGTTCACCCGAAATAATCGAGATATTAACCCCGCCGCGCTTCAACAGAAAACACCCAGTAACATCTTTATAATTAAGCCTTCTTGTTGAGTGAGAATTTTCATTAATATACACAAAATTATCGGTCATTATGCCGTCAAAATCAGTGATTATCATTTTTATCGTATCAGGCAACTTTAACATAATTAACCCCGAACTTTGTAACAAAAACATTATAACATAGCCATACTTTAAGAAATATGTTTATTAAAACACTGCCTTTAATTTTTGTAACAAATACACAGAATGAATTTAAGATTTCCTAAAAAATACCCATGAACATTAATCCTCCATATGAATGATGAAACCACATGACAATTTTTGATATAGTAATTGTGGGAGATGTTGGCAAAATTTAGCCAAAGATAGCTTGAGAGGGAATTTAATTTATGTTACAAGATGTTTTTTATCCGCAAACTAATGGGGAGTTATCAGATTCCATTACTCAGAATTGGACAGAACAGGCTTTGGAATGTTACAACCTTGGCGGTAACTGTAAAATGTGCTCAATCTCAAAGGGCAATTATTCTTTTGTATGCCAAATGCCAAAGGTTGTAGAGGTTCTAAAAACAGTATACGGAGAGCCTGTAATACAAGATTAAAAACTAGAGAGAAATTATTTATTTATTATTAAAAGGGGAAAGCAAGGTAATTACCAGATTTGTCGGTGCCAAAATAATTTGGCACCTTTTACTTTGGAAATAAATATTATTTATTTTCCCTTACCGACTTTTGAAACTGCCTCTATCGGCAGCATTACAGCCCCTATCAAGGTAACCGGCAGCCCGACAACCGTAACAAGCGTATCTCTTGCAGCCTTAGCTGCATTCATCACGGGATGTGCATACTCAACCGTCCCGTCAGAGAGAATCAGTTTTAAATCACCGTTTGAATCTGCCTCAACATTTTTATACTTGCATTCGTAAACAATTTTACCGTGAGTATTTGCAACCCCAAACAAATTATTCTGTTTTATCTTGTACATATCAAGTTTCTTTGACTCAACTTCATCCATTGCGTGCATCGGGATAATAACTTTTTTTGACGGAGTATATGAAAGCTGTTCAATCGTCTGATACTGTGCTTTCAAAACAATATTTCCGCTGCCGTCTTTAAGACCGTATTTTCCTCCCGACTGATATATTACGGCCGAAAATACAGGCATACACAGAAATGCTAAAACAACAAAAGCAGATAATATTTTCTTCATACATAACCTCATATCACTAAATTCTCAACAAAACAAGTATGATAAAAGGCATCTCTTTTGTCAAGAAATCAGGTCCTGAACAAGGCTTCCATCTTATCCCCTGCATTAAACGCATCTTTTTCACACCATTGGGCAAGATATCCGAACTTACTTTTTGAAACTGCGCAATAGCCCTGTTTAGATTCAAGTGATTTTTGCGCAAATTCTCTGTATTCAGGTTCTATATTAGCTTCACCCGGTTCACACTGATATGCATATTCAAACACTCCGCGCGGGATTGACATATTCGAAGGCTGACTCAGTCTGACAAATTCATCCGGGTCAAGATTAAACGCATAGTAATTTTGTTTTACGTGACGCAGTTCGTGGTGAATTGTGTTAAAAATCACATTTTGTTTCAGATTATCCTTTATTGTTACTCCGCCCAATGGATCGGTATAAGCTAACGTTTTCGGATCATTTCTGACATCACCTTTAGCGATAGTTATTTCGCAGGGTAAATTCTCCAGACCGTAATTTTTCTTAGCCTCATCAAAAAGTGCCTTGATATAATCTTCTTTTGAACCAGTTATCCCAATCATTTCAATATCGTGATATCGTTTTATCATATCTAAGGTTTCCTGATCTGTTATGTCTTTTCTCATAAACACGTCCTGAAACGTTTTACGGGTTTCAGACAAGTTATCTATTAATCTTTCACAGGTTTTATTAAGCTTCTCTATTTCTTTTTCCTGATTATGTTCTTTAACTTTTTGGTTGATTTTGTTTAAAACAGGTTTTACAAATACCGAAAATATAGTAGGTCTTTTGTTCTGACTTGGCAGAAAATCAATGCAGTCACCCTGAAGCGGAGTTCTTTCGAGTTTATTTGCACTTGAAGATATCGGCTGATGAACAACACCTTGCTTTTCCGGCTGATTATCAGTAATATTTGCTGATTTAAAAGAAATATCGTTGTTGATTAAAAACATAATAAACCTACTAAAAACCTGTACAGATATAAAGTTTTTTTTCAGTTAAAATTTGCCTTATTGTTACAAAACTAAAGAACGTTTACTCCATCTTTATACATTTCAGCACGGGATGATTTAATTTCTTCTATCTCATCTCTGTATTCACCGTGTGTAAGTTCACCGACGGCTGAATATAATTTCAAGATAGATTTTTCTATGTTTTCAGAGTTCATACTAACCATATCACACGCCATATCGATACTGGAAAGAGCCAAACGCGTCATATCCCTGAACCCGCTTGACGCAAGTTTTCTTGCCAAATCATTGTTCTCAACAGATTTATAAAGTGCCTGCGCAATAACCATAGGCATATGAGAAATCAGAGCAACAGCTTCATCATGCTCTTTTGGGGTAGTTTTAATTATTTCTGCGCCTGTTTCTTTTATAACTTTTTCTAACAAATCAGACTGTTTATCTGAAGTTATGACCCATTTAGCACCTTTAAACAGCCCTTCCTTAGCCGCATCCCAACCACTAAACTCCGTTCCTGCCATAGGATGCGTAGGGATAAAATGATATTTATACTCTTTCTTAGAAACAAACTCTTTCAAGGAACATACATCACAAACAACTGTTTGCGGCGATAAATAATTTTCAAGCTCATCAAGTACGGCAAGAGTATTACTCATTTCCTTACAAACAAAAACAAGCTCACAATCAGCAAGTGATGAATAGTTATCCACAACATTAGCTACTTTACCGGCCTGAGATTTTGAAACTCCTGTTACTTCATATCCAAGTTTAACTAAATCCTTAAAAATGGACCCGCCTATCAAGCCTAAACCTACAACACCTATTTTTGTCATAAATATACCCTCACTCTAATTTAATTATTACATTTTAATAAAAACAAGGCTAATAATATGTATATTTGTTACAAAAAATTGACCTGTTAAAATTCATCATTTCAAAGAGTTTTTATATATATGATGAGGTGTTATGAGCTCTAATAATGTAGACAAGCAAATTATAGATAATATGAGAACGCATTATTCCGGCCTGATGAAAGTCGGGGCAAGAGATTTTGGCGGGGATTTTATGTCAAAAACCATATTTGATATGGTAAATACAAACAAAGCAGACGGATTAACACAAGAAGAAATAGATGCCGCAATGCCAAATTTAGACTCATTTATCGCAAAATCAATTGAAAAAGATAGTTTTTATGCGGAACTACATTTTGGGAAATCATATACTGATGCTGCTTCAAAAACAGATAATACCTCAGATAAAACAGTTAGTGAACAAATTATAGAGAACAATTTAAATGAAGCTGTTGAAATGATATATACATACGCTCAACAACACCCTGATGATGCAACAATACAGAAATTTGCATCAAAACTCAAAGAAATTAAAGACAATGGGAAACTGATATTAACAAACATAGAACCGGCCGGAGTCGCCGGTCGAGCAATAAAAAATGAGGACGGCTCAGACACTCTACTGATTGATAATCGTGACAGTATGAGAAACCTAACACCTGAATACCTGCTACAAACACTTCTGCACGAATTACGACATACTATGGAAACAGATGATCTGAATTCTAAAGCAGAGGAAGTCGAAGCTGAAACAATTTCCAGAGAATTGGCAGACAAAATCAGCGGCACAAAAAGATATGAAGAACCGTTATCTTATTTTGAACAAAGTTATAACGGATATGCTGAAGCTTCACCAGGGACATACAACATTCCTCAAAATACAGGTATCGCAATCTGGTACAAACCGGAAGATGTCACAATGGATGAAGAAAATAACACTCTTGTTATCCGCTCGGGTGCACAACCTGACTTAAATGATGCGGTAATTGAAGAACACGTCCAATTCGGAGAGCAAAAAGATGAAAACGGGAACCCGATTCCGGTATCCGCACAAAGAGTAATCAAAGATAAAAACAGAGATGTTATATTCAGTATGGATTACGGAGAATATGACATCAGAAAGAAATCATTTAACTATTTCAAAATGCATGTTGAACAAATCAAACTTAAAGAACGGATTAACCCTACAAAAAGCTTTAATAACTTTGGTTTATCTTAAAATTTATAAGTCTTTATGATGAAATTGTTTTATACCTTTAGCGTAATCGTTAACGATTTGTCCGGAACCGATGAGTTTGTATTTATAGATTACAAGTCCGTCAATTCCGACAGGTCCTCTTGCGTGGGTTTTGTTTGTTGATATACCAACTTCAGCTCCGAATCCGTATCTGAACCCATCTGCAAATCTTGTTGAAACATTGTAATAAACTCCCGCTGAATCAACCAGATTCATAAACCTTACAGCGTTTTCTTTGTTCTCTGTCAATATAGATTCCGTGTGACCTGACCCGTATTCGTTAATATGTTCTATTGCATCATTTACCCCATCAACATATTTAACAGCAAGTTTCAAATCTGAATACTCTTTATGCCAACTTTCAGGGTTGAATATTAGTTCCACACCAGCTTGTTTAACTGCATCCAGTAATTCTTCAGCCTTTGCAAATTGTTTGTTTATCAAAAGGGTTTCCACCGTATTGCAGGCACTCGGATACTGAGTTTTTGCATCAACAACAACCCTCTTTGCAAGCTCTATATCAGCACTTTCATCAACATAAATATGACAAATTCCATCTGCGTGCCCAAGTACAGGAATCTTTGTATTCTCTTTTATAAACTTAACCAGGCTGTTACCCCCTCTCGGGATAATCAAATCGATATACTTATCAGCCTTGAGCATTTCTCCGACATCATCTCTTGTATAAACCTGATTCAGCAAATCAGCAGGGAAGCCTTCAACCGTTGACAAGGCAGAATTTATAACTTCTAGAATAGTCTTATTGGTATTTTTTGATTCCTTTCCGCCTTTCAGAATAACCGCATTTGATGACTTTATCGCCAGTGCGGAGATCTGTGATATTACATCAGGTCTTGCCTCAAAAATAATGCCTAAAACCCCTATCGGGCAAGATACCTTATGCAAAACCAGTCCATCGTCTAATTCTCTTTTTAGAAGGGTTTTGTTAACAGGGTCGTCAAGTTTTGAAATATCATAAATACCCTTAACCATATCCCTCATCTTGTTATCATCAAGTTTCAGCCTGTTAAACGTTGCCTGAGATAACTCACCTTTTTCAACAAGTTCTTTAGCAAAGTCCAAATCAGCTTTGTTAGCCTCAAAAATCTTATCTCTGCTGTACTCAAGTGCTTTTGCGACAGCAACAAGTCCCGCATTTTTTATATCGGAGGATAAACCTTGCGCTTTTACCGATGCTTTCTTTGCCCTCTTTGCTATATCTTCAAAATTCATTGTGAAATACCCTTCTCTGATGTTACGGGTATATTATAACACAACTACCGCTCAGCCGTCCGCTATTATTTTCTGACTGATGTACGTTTTAAAGTACCGTACTCATCAACCATGGAATTATACAATTCATCATAATAGCTTTTTGCATCTTTTGCCCTGAAGGACGGATCTTCTTTCTTCATGTCGAGAATATGTTTATCTGCATCATCAATTACTCTTGTAATCTCTTTAACATCAAAACATCTTTTCCCTTCAGAATCGGTTTTCTTAAGCATATAACGAACTAATTTTCTGTTTTTACCCTGAATTTTTTCATACAGCTTCACCGCATCTCTGTTTTCTACGGTGGGTCTTTGGCCGAGTGCGCTGCTTTCTTTTCTTGTTGCTGATACCGAATCAAATATTTCAGGCAGTAATTTAAGTCTTATTGCCGTTGCCTTGTCACTGTAAATACCTTTTTGTTTTTCAAGAGTCTTTTCACCAAGTTTTTGTTCAATAATATTATTTACATCAGATACAACCTTCAGTTTCCTTGCTTCAGGGTGCAATCTGAGAGTCTGTACAATTTTTGGCATTTCAACAGTTTCAACAGGTTGAAGGACCTCCATTTCAAATGCAGGAACACCAACTTTTGCAAACTTTCTGTCCGGTTTAAATTCCACAAGTCTAAACTGAGATGAAGGAGTGCCCAGTCTGTCAACTCTGAGTTCTCTGCTGTATGTATCTTTGTTTATTGAGTTCTCAACCCTTTTATACAACTTCTCAAAAAGCGTATCTTTTCTTTTTGGTCTGAGAGAACGGGCATTTTCTCTTTCCACACGAGGATTGGTAAAGAGCGGATTCTCAACATTTTCTTTTAAAGCCTGTTCCCTTTCTGCAAGATTTGTATTTGCAACAATTCTTGAAATATTTTTATGGAAAACCTTTGCTTTGACAGGCGGAACAATATCCATAATTCTGTTAAATTCTTCCATACTTTCAACTTTGATTCCGTCGCCTAATGCTCTGTCAACAAAGACTGCCGCATGTGAATCGGAATCAATTCTGTCCATCAGATTACGCATTGTTCTTATTTCTGACTTTTCAGAGGCACCCTGCATGTGCACATTTTTAAATTTATCAATAATTTCTAATCTGGTTTTAAGATTTTCAGGTTTAACAGATGCATACAAGTGAAGAATATCACTGTGATCTTCTTCGGATATACCGCGTCTGTTCGGCATATAATCGGAACATAATTTATCAAGGAAAGAACGTCCTTCTCTTGTATAATTATCTTCGATAAATTGTTCATCGTTGCCAACCACTGCATTATAGTTTTTATTTTTCATCATCTCTTTTACTGCAAGTCGTGCATCATATCTTTTTCGGTCGTATAAACCTGTGTTTACAAGTATATCAAGTGAGTTTACTGCATCTTCTTTTTCAGCATTAAGCTTCATATATGAACTGTATTCAGCCGGATTATGAACATATAACTCTCTGTTTTGAGATTTAAGCATATTAACAATATGTTCACCTGAGGCTTTTGAACCGTCTAATACATCGTGCTGCATTATCTGGACAAATTCCAGACTCTTTTTATCACCTGCATGCGCAAATACCTGTTCAAGTGTTTCAAACGGCATCTGTGAACGGGTTACAATATTAAAATGCGCAGAATGCGGTTTTGTTACCATATTATAAATATTGAAGACCGGTTCGGAATTTTCTTTCAGACTTCCTTCAAACATGAAATTTCTTGAATGAAAACTTGAAGTCAAAGTCTGCATAAATGCGACTCTTCTTTCAGGAGCATTCTCAAGCAAACCCTTAACTCTCTGAGTCTGTTCACCAAGCGCATGAGCAATATGAGAGCAATCTCTCCACATATCATTTGGTTTCTTCCTACGTAACATATTTAAAGGATTCGTTCTACCTCCCTGAAATGCTACACTGTTATCTCTGCTTATATTGCTACTGTAAAAAATATTACCTTTATTAATTTCCATCTTAAGACCTCCGAACACTTATATAACACCGCTAAAAAAATAATTTGCTAAAAAAAGAGTGAAATCTTTAATGACTTCACTCTTTTTAACAATTATTAAAACAACTATAAAATCGTTATATAATCTCGCGTTATAAGTTCCGGATCATTTTTAAACCCTAACAATTCCAAAATTTCTTTTGAGTGTTTGCCAATAAGACGCTTACAGTCGTCAGCGTTATAGTTTACGATACCTCTTGCAAACTCTGTATCATTTTCACCACAGATAGAAACGACTTCACCCTTTTTAAAATCATTATCTATACGCACAACACCGATAGGCAAAAGGCTTGAATCTTTTTCAAGCATAGCCTTCTTCGCGCCCTCATTAACAATAACACGTCCTGTTATATTTGTTGAATAACCTATCCAGCGTTTCTTTTCCGCTAAGTCTTCACCCGGCAGGAAGGTTGTACCTAATTCTTCAAAATCAAAAAGTTTATCGATAATATAAGGTATTTTTCCGTTAGCAATAAGAACTCTGCCACCGCCTCTTGTTACGATTCTTGCGGCCTCAAGCTTAGTTCTCATTCCGCCCCTGCCGCCTTCGGAAGCATCTGTTCCCATTGCCATAACTTCTTTTGAAACACCTGTTAATTCCGTAATTATTTGAGCATCCGGATTTTCTTTCGGATTGAAATTATACAGTCCGTCAACATCAGATAATATCAATAATAAGTCCGCATCCAGGGCACTTGAAACAAGTGCCGAAAGTTTATCATTATCAGTAAAGCACATCTGCACCTGTTCTAAAGTATCATCCAGCCCCTCAATTACTGTAACAGTATCATTCTGGTTAATAATAGGAACTGTACCCATCTCAAGAAGTTTATTGAGAATAGTTCTCAGGCTTAAATATTTTTTTCGCTGAGAAAAATCGTCCTGTGTGAGCAAAATCTGACCTGTCACAACTCCATAAGTATCAAACCCTTCTTCATAGAGTGACATCAGATTTCCCTGACCGATAGCGGCACATGCCTGCTTAACGGCAACCGCATCAGTATCTTTCAACCCTAATTTCTTTTTGCCCAAACCAACTGCACCTGAGGTCACAAGTACAACTTCTTTACCCGACTTCACAAGTCTGCAAATACTTTCTATATAAGAATAAATACGTGATAAGGCGACCTCGCCGTTTTCATTCCTCAAAACGTTTGTGCCAAGCTTTACTACTATACGTTTTACATTCAAAAATTCTCTTCTGTTCATACAACTATCTTACTACAAAAGGGGGAATTTGAATATATTATTTTTAACCCGCATATACCTGACCGGCTAATTTATTTTTCTTCTTATAGTCATACTATCAAAATAAAAGGAGGAAAGTTTAATACTATGAATACTATATTTAAATCACCCGTGTGTGAAATTAAGGAACTGAAAGATTTATTTATCGAAATGACGGCCAAAAACTGTAATTCAAGGTGCAAACAATGCTATATAGATTTCCCGTTCACTAAAAATATAAAAGATTTTATAAAACCAGATGTTGTAAAACAGGCTTTGACAGATCTAAAAGAAGAAAAAATCAGATGCATATACCTAACGGGCGCAGAACCGATGACACATCCAGATTTCAATTTGATATTAAGACTCTGTCTAAAGAAAAGCAACGTTTGCATAATTACAAATGCGTCCTTAATAAACGAAAAGAAAGCAAGATTTTTAAAAAACGTCGAAAATGAAAGTAATTATCAAATAATATTTAAAATATCCTTTGCCCACTACGACGAAATAAAAAACGACGGGGTAAGAGCAAGAGGAAGTTACAGACAAAACTTTTATGCTCTGAAATGCCTTGATAAATACGAATTTACAAACATTATATGTGTTTCAAACTATTATAAAGA
>JAILHQ010000075.1 GCA_024695725.1 Cyanobacteria bacterium RUI128
CTTGGAATTGATCCTTCCATAGTTACATCAGAAACACAGGCTCAGGCAGTCATTGCAAAAAGAGAGCTTGAAAAATGTTTTGAAGAATATACCGCAATCCAGAACCAAAAACAGGCTGAACCTGCCGAACAAAAGAATTCAACGGAAACTGATTTAATCGCTGAGGCAAAAACACTTGCCGAACAGTTAGGTATTCCTGTTGATAATGATGCGACATTTGATGAAATAACGGCAATGATTTCGTATGCTATTCAGGATATGATGGAAAGAGCCGAAAACGATCCTATGGCAATGCAAAGAGCACAGCAATATCAGGCTATGCTTGCTCAGATTACCGACGAATACAACAATGTAACAACATCAAACACGGGTTTGTATTCCGCTATGTCAATGCAGGCTAATAATACAAGATATTGGTTAGGTTTATAGTTTCGTTATAAACTCGATCTTTACATATCGTCTGTAATATTACCCGCCATGAAAATGAGAAATATCCCCGAAATACCGACAAGTGTATAAACAAGCCTTGTCAGAAGGCTTGTGTCCCCGAGTAATGAAGCGACCAAATCATAGTGGAAAATTCCCACAAGTCCCCAGTTTAGCGCTCCGATAACGGTTAAAATAAGTGCAGTAAGTTTTATTGTTTTCATAATATATCTCCTTTTTTAATAACTTATGCCTTATTTTCGTTTTTGTGTATTCTCCGGTTGGCTAATTTCAGGCAGATATATGGTTATTATTAGATTATTTTTTTTTAAGTTTTTCCCGAAAACTCTAGCAAAAATATTTTATTAGGTGTATTGTCTCATTAAATGCAAGACAATTATCATGATAAACAATTATTCAATCAATAGAGAAGACATAGAAAACAGATTATCCGGTGCCTTTATTGCTGTAGGCTCGGCTAAAGCTTTGCGTTATGGCGGGAAAAAGGTAATAAACAGTACCCTAATGGGGATAGATACCAAGATGGAGCCAAATCCTGAAGATACTAAGTTACTTCATCAAAAGACGGAAGAGGCTATCAAGCTTTCGGGCATGGATAAATACGGGGTTAATATACAGTATTTGAAAGAACCGCCTGTCAGAAAACCGTTCAGCCAGTGCAAGCTGAATGAAGAAACTATTATAAACGGTTATAATTGTTCATATTTACCGCACAAATATAAAAACTTCCCGAAAGAAACTATTCTGATGCCCGAGAAAAGACGTGCCTTGAGCGGACTTCACGAGTTAGGTCATGCTATAGTTGACCATTCAAAAGGCGGGAAATTGTTGTCAGTGATAGATCGTCCCGCACGCAGAAATCATAACAAGTTCCTCAAATGGATGACTTTGTGGGGCGCGTTCAGTGAAAAATGCGAAAAGAAAGATAATAAAGAATTATCAGTGTTAGAAAAAGCTAATAACCTCGTCCGTGATAACGCTGGTGTTCTTGTGGCAGGCATGATGGCTCCCGTCATTACAAGTGAGTTTTTGGCATCTTTCCAGGCTCAGAAACTTGCAAACAAACTTTTTGACAAAAAAATGGCAGGAAGAATACTTAAATCAAACGGAGTCGGTCTTGCATCTTATGTCCTGCATACCCTGCTTATCGGTGCTGTTGCGACCTGCGCAGTAAAAGCAAAAGACAAATATATGGAACATTGCGCTAATCGTTAATAAAGGTTTTTACAGGTTTAAGAGTAGATTTTTCCCAAATAATAAAATCAGGTTTACTTCCTTCTGCAAAACTGCTCTTGCTTTCTATTCCAAGGTTTTTGGCAGGGTTTCTGGCTGCATAATTTATAAACTCTCCGAAGGTTACGGTTGTTGAATCAACGATTTTCTTTGCAAGTTGCCCCATAAACCTTATACTGCCTGCAAGAACGTTGTCTTTATCCTTTGCAACTCCGTCTTCAATGTTTATTCTTTTTCCGTTCATATCAAAATGGTTTTCACTTATGTTCGCTCCGCTGAGTGCATCAGAGATAAATATAACCTTGTCGTCAGGTTTTACCCGTTTTACTAAATCTATTGTTTGCGGGGTTATTAATTCAAAGGCCGTATTTACTTCTGCAGTAATATTATCGTTGATAAGTCCTTCGTTTGCTATTGTAGGTATTCTGTGATGATATCCGCTCATTGCGTTGAACAGGTGAGTAACCTGTGTTATGCCAGACTCTCTGACCTGATTGGCTGTTGCATTTGAATGGCCTGCCGAGGCTATTATCCCGTGTTCGTTCAGATAATTAACGGCCTCATAATTTCTGTCCAGCTCAGGCGCTAGGGTGACCATCTTGACATCTTCAAGATTAAGTTTCTTCAGGTTCTCAACAGTCGGTTCAAGCAGGATTTCAGGCGGGTGTATTCCTGCCTTGTCAGGGTTCAGGAAAGGGCCTTCAAGATTTATCCCTGCTATTTTGGTTGAGCCTTTGTCAGGGTTTCTCATAATTTTTCTTACTATATCCATCTGTCGGTTTAAGGTTTCGGGTTTTGCGGGAACAAACGTTGCAAGAATGGCGGAATATCCCATATCGTTTGTGCGTTTCAGAAATTCGCGCATTTCGCTCTCGTCCGCTCTGTTGAAATCCATACCGAAACCACCGTGAATGTGCTGATCTACAAGGGCAGGGGTAACATAGTAGTCGTTGTGTAAATCAATTATTTCAACGTCATCTTTTTTATCCCTAATCTCTTTTTTAAACCTGTCCGCCTTCAGCACTCTGCCGTTGCCAAAATACAGATTTTCTCTTCTGAACTGACCTGATGTTCTGTAAACATCACCGTTCAAAAAAGCTCTGTAACCATTAAGATTAAACTTTGACAAATTAGAATTTACAGCTGACAAACCGGCTGAAATACCTTTGACCATCTTATACACTCCACTCTATATATCATATAACTAAATCTGCCAAAAATCAAAATTTAACATTCTTAATGAAAAATTATTTATTTTAAAGTTTTTATTATAAAATGTTTATAGTAATGAATTGAGTATGTAATTAGTGGAGAATTAATAATTGGAAATACAACAGAACGGTGAAACATATTTGGGCAGACACGTACTAGCAGAGTTCTTTGAATGTGACCCGAATATTATGAACAACAGGGATAAGATTGAGAATTATATGGTTGATGCAGCAATAGAGTGTGGTGCTACAGTTGTTCAAAAATGTTTCCATATGTTTAACCCGTACGGCGTTAGCGGTGTTGTAATTATTGCAGAAAGTCATTTGGCAGTGCATACCTGGCCTGAATTGGGCTATGCCGCAGTTGATTTGTTCACATGCGGTCAGAAATGTGATCCGAAAGTCGCTTATGAGTTTCTGAAAAAGAAATTTAATTCCAAAAAAGCTTTCTTTACCGAACTTAAACGCGGTATTTTGAACGATGATACCAAAGAATTATCAGAAAAAGCTTTTGAACTTTCTGAACAGTATGAAAGCTAAAAATCTGTTTAAATACGTTAAGTAATGATACAAAATACTTGCTTAGACAGCGAAAGCATGGTATATCATTATTATATATGTAGAAGGAGTGTACAATGGCAAGAGTATTAATCTCAATGTCACCTGAATTTTTGAATAAAGTAGATAATTTGGCTAACTCTGAACAACGCACACGCAGCGAATATATTCGCGAAGCTCTCAGAAGTTATATGAGAAGAAATAAAAGTATAAATTTCCATAAGGCTCAACAAACGGCTGATGTTTTAGAAGATTTAATCGGCTAATCTGACTGTCTTAATTTATTTCTCTCATAAAGTATTCTATCCATTTTACCAAAGCAGATATTTCGTAAGGCTTTGGTAAATACAGGTCTGCCCCGGTATCCAGTATCGCTGATTTGTCATGATAGTTTGAAGTAACGATTATTTTTGAATGTGCAAAATTCGGGTTGTTTTTAATCTTAGAGCAAAGCTCTAATTTATCCATATTATCCCCGGTATCTATGATAAACAGGGCAGGTGTTTCGTCTTCTGCAGACGTCAGCACGTCGTATCCCTGAAGTTCTAATGTCGTTCTCAGCAACAGTTCCATTGCCTCATCTTTTTCAAAAATAACAATCTTCTGATTATACTTGTTTATGCTGTCAGCAACCCCCGAAATTTTTGGTCTGTCAACGATATAGTTAGATTTTGCAGGAAGTTTCGCCAACGGTTTAATTCTGCGCATCTTGTTTATCAGATGTTCAGGGTTTGTGTAGGTGTCAAACTCACTCGATACAACACTTATGAGCAGTGATACAAAATCTACTCTTCTGCCTGCCTCATCATCACTCTGGATAAGCATATAACCGCGTTTTGTGTCCTCGTGGGAATAGAATTTTGATGCAACAGAATCAAAGGCCATGACAATAAATGATGCCAGGCGTTCCGCAACGTGTGATTTTGTTATTATCAAAAACTCGTTTTCGTTCAGTTTGCTTATAAAATCAGTGTCTAAAAGTGTTGATTTAATTATTGCTATAAGGGTTTGAATGACTTTATC
>JAILHQ010000100.1 GCA_024695725.1 Cyanobacteria bacterium RUI128
TTCAGATAATCTTTCCTCTCTGGTCTTGAGCATATTCATATCCATATTCATGAACGCCTGATCGTATGAATTTATCTGAGTTAAATAACCGCCAAGCTGTGCAGCAACAGGTGCAGCTAGTGCACAAGGTTTTGCCTTCTGCCCGAACGCTACTGCCTCAAGTTGACCGCCTGCGCCTAATCTTGATTTCAGTTTATAGGTTGCCTCTTTTGTTTCTGCCGTTGTTGCAGATACAGAGGTAACTTCTGAATCTTCGCCAACCTTGATTACTACAGGGGTTTTACTGTCTGAAATCAGGTTGACCTTAGCAACATTCAAACCACCAGTCGAAGTCACACCATCATCATTTACCCCTACCCCATCATTTACCCCTGTTTCAGCGGTGATTTTATCTGAAGTTGCATTCTTTAAGTCCATATCGATTGCGACATTTGGAGTTGTATTATTATCAATAATCAATGATTTAAGTGACAACTTGCCGATTTTGTTATTAACGGTTGAGAGATTAGAGGAAGCACCAAGGTTCATGGATGCACCGAGCAGTCCTGATTCATTCAGAACTTCCAGCCAACCATTTCCAACAATTAATTCAACGCCGTTGAGCGTTGCTGTCGGCGCAATAACAACGTGGCCTGAGGTTGCATATTTACCGTTTCCGTCACCGGTAATATCGCCATATATGTTAATTGTATGGTTGTTTTTAGCATACAGATATACTGTTGCACTATTCAGATAAATATCGTTTGCAACACCGCCTGCTTTGTTACCCTTAAAGTTCACATCAGAGTTTTTCGCTATTACATAAACATTACTTCCTTCATCAGCGTAAATCGCACCGCCGAGTACGTTTGCAGTATTGTTGGTAAAGCTTGTATCTACAATATTAACTGTTGTATTTTTGCCTGCATAGATTGCACCGCCGTATGCAGATGAGTTTTTATCAAATTTTGAATTTGTAATCGTCAGGGTTTTATTGTCCGCAACATAAATAGCTCCGCCCTTTGAGGTATTATCATTTACAGAAGAAATAGTCTTTTCTTTTGTATTTTTGCCTGTTGAAATTGTTGTTGTGAATTGTTTTTCAACAATTTTATTTACTGTTGTATTAGAGGTAAAGGTGGAATCCGATATTGTCATATTTCCGTAAGTCGATATTGCACCCCCCTTAACCCCTGCTTTGTTAGAAGTAAAGGTGGAACCGGTTACGGTCGCATTGTCATTTTCGTTATATATTGCGCCACCTTTACCGCCATAGTGCAGAGTAGTTGTTGTTACATTCTTCAGACCGTCTTCTGACGGAGTAACATCAACATCTGTAAGGGTTGTAACGGCATTATTAGATTTGAAAGTGGCATCTGACACATTCAGTGTACCTGTGTTATTTATTGCACCACCATTACCGCTTTGTTCGATATCGGCATATCCAAGTCCGCTGGTGTTATTTGCTATATTACCCGACAGTGTTGTGTTGCTAACTGTCAGATTACCTGCGTTATAGATACCGCCGCCGTCTGTTGCCGTATTTGATGCAACGGAAGAATTATAGTATTTATGTTTTTCCTTGTTCTTTTTAGTGTAAACGTAATCATAACGGTCAACCGTCAGGGTTTTGCCTGCCTCGTTGTAGATTGCACCGCCTTTTTCTGTTGCGGTGTTTTTAGAATAAGAACCGCCCTTCAGTGAATTTACGATATCTGATGCGTTATAAACAGCACCGCCGTTTACGGAAGTATTTGAATTAAATTTTGTTTTGTAATCAATATTCAGAGTACCGGAATTATAGACTGCACCACCGTTTACTGAGGTGTTATACCCGAAGGTTGTTGATGCAAGATTTGCTGTTCCTGCGTTGTACAAAGCACCGTTACCTGTTGCGGTGTTGTAATTGATATTTGAACCTGTTGAGTTCAGTGTACCCTCGTTATAGATTGCAGAACCGTCAACTGCGGTATTAGCATTTGCAGTTTTTGATTTACCTATATTTGTTTTATTCAGGGTAACAGTACCTTTGTTATAAATTGCACCGCCGCTTGCTGTTGCTCTGTTCTGCATAAAGTTTGAACTTATGAGTGTTGCATCACCGTTCACATCATTATAAAGCCCTGCGCCGTCTTCTGCATTGTTAGCGGTAAAGGTCGCCTTAGAAGTTCCCAAAGTACCTTCGTTATAGACACCACCGCCTGACTGAGCCGTATTATAATTTACTTTTGTTGAATTTAAGCCGCCTGTCAAAGCGTTCTTTTTGTTATAACTTACGATAGTACCTTCGTTATAGATACCACCACCTTCTTCTTCTGCGGTGTTATAAGCGACTGTTGAAGACTTATCCGTAAGATTTCCGACATTATAAACCGCACCGCCTTTGTCTGCGGAATTTGCATAAACATTTCCGTTTTTATCAGTCAGACCGAAAGTATTTTTAGAAGAAGAAATTGTGCCCTTGTTATAGACAGCACCGCCTTCCGGCGCATTGTTATCGGCAAATTTATCAGATTTAAGCGTTAATACGTTATTAACTGCGTATTCAGGTTCTACCACAGTATCGGAAACATAGATACCCCCGCCTTTACCGCTTGCACTGTTTCCTAAAGTGGTAGTTGAACCAAAGTTTGATTTTGCAATGCTGACTTTACCTTTATCCATATAGACAGCACCGCCGTTTTCCGCCTCGTTCAGGTAGAAATTATTTTTAGATATGGTTACTGCATTCTTTTTGTAAGGAGTAGCACTGATATAAAGCGCACCACCGTTTCTGGAAGCAACGTTTGAAATAAACGTATCATTTGTCAGTTTTGAATAATCGCCAAGATATGCGGCACCTGCATCCATATCAACTTCATTCCCGGTAAAGTTTGAATTTGATATTGTTGCACTTCCGATACTGTATATTGCGCCTGCATTGTAGGCAATGTTTGCACCCATACCGCCAAAATCAACATATTTTACGGTTAATGTGCCTGAGTTATATACCGCACCGCCGTTTTCGGTTGCAAAGTTTTTATAAACCTGAGCATATTTTTTCTTTTTACCCTGCAGATATGCTTTGCCCGAGTAGTTTTGAAGGACCGCGCCTGATATTTCGGTTTCGTTGTTATAGAAATTGACGTTTGTAAGTTTAATTTTACCGCCGCGATTTATAAAGGCGCCGTTGAAACCTTTCATATCAAAATTACTTGCGATAATCTGCTGTTTTGAAGCACTTATTTTATCCGTTCCGAGTATTGCAAACCCCTGAATTTCGGAAGGTGTAGAAAGTATCGAATAAGAATCGCCTTTTATGGTTAATTTTTTAGACTGAATTGCACCGATATAATTTTGCGGGCCGAAGTTATAGATTGCTTTGTTTTCCTTAAGTTTAAAGGTTTTATTCTTTGTACTTAAAACATCTGCGACAAGGGCATCATCGCTACAGTCAGGATCCGAACCTACAACAATTGAACCGTTAAGACCAAGTTTTGCGTAATAATTAACACCGTCAAGCACATATAACAAGATGCCGTCTGTTCTGTTTCCTTCTTCATCAATGAAGTACATAAAATCAGCTGTTTTACTCTTTATGTCGAGAACTTTTACAGGTATGGATTCGACAGGCTGTTCGCCCCCGATAAGGTTTATGCCTTCTTTTGATAAAACAAGATAACTATCGGCATTACCCTGTTTTTCTCTCAGCCCGTTTGTCCAAATCATATCGGCATAGGCTTTGTTTATGTTATAACCCCTCAAATCAAGATCAATATTCAGTTTCGTTGTAGAATTTACAACAAAGTTTGAGGTATAAATTGTTGAAATCGTATCATCTCTCAAATCAAACGTACCACCGTTAAGAGAGAACAACTTAACAGGATAAGCCTGAGAACCGAGATTTGTTTTGTTCAGATTTATATGGACAATACCGTTGCCGTTTACGTCGTTGTCGTTAATATAAAGATTTAACGGTGTATTTTGTTCAACTATTAAACCTGAGCTTATATTAACCGTTCTTTCCACGTCATCCGCCGTATAGGCAATTAACCTGAGATTGATATCCTGACCGTTTGCGTTAGGTGCGATATATATATCGTTAGGATCACCCGGATACGGTTCAATTATGGTGTCTTCAGTTTCTCTGTCTTTTTTGTGAATGTTATTAGTGAAGGAAGAATCGAGATTTTTTGCAATAATGGTTAAATCATTTGATGCATAGATTGCACCGCCGAGTCCTTCCGCGTTGTTAGAAGACATTACGGTATCTATCAGAGTAACGGTTGTCCCAGGGTTTGGAGAATTTAAGTATATGACAGAACCGTTTTTTTGTGTTCTTTCGGTATATACAGGAACCGTATCATCATATTCATCTCTCGGAACATACTCATATTCATTTCGTCCATAGGTAATTGCGTGAGAGAATTCAACCCCATTTATTGTTATTGTACTGACATCGTCAGTTTCTATTTCAAAACCGCTGTAAGACGCCTGATGATCTTTATAGAACATATTAACTCTTGCAATTTTACCGTTTTCGGTCATACCCTCGTCAGCCGTTATGAGGTATGTTCCTTTGTAGGTAGAGCCAATATTAAGAGGTAATCTGTATTCTGTTTCAGGGTCGGCAGTTTCTTCTGTCAGGATAAAGACTCTGTTATCCGTAAAGTTTTCATCTTCTCTTATGTCATATCTGTCTAACTGGTTCAATTCAACAATACCGTTGTAGATAGGGTTTTTCTCAATGATAATACCCCCTTCGGTACCTGTTCCGCTGTATTTTTGATACTGTTTAAGGTGAACTTCCCCGATAAAGTCTTTGTCTGTCAGGACATATTTTGCAGTGCCGTCTTCATAAACAACCCTGTAGGTATCAACATAAAAGGTGAACGAATCAGGGTTAAGATTTATTTTAAACACAACGTTGCTCGGTGCAGTTAATATCTTCAACGGTTCTGCCAAAACTGTTGATTTCAATGTTTCAACACCCCTAATTTGGGTAACGTTAACAAGTAACTCGTCTTCAGCGGAGAGCGAATTAATCATTTGAGCATTTTCTATTGAAATCTGGTCAGCCTGATGTGCATCAAAATCAATATCAATAGTGAACTCTGTTGTCGGATGTGATGCATCAAAAATGTATGTGTTGATGTTATAAGGATTATCGACCCTTACCATTGCACTGCTAAGAGAACCCGACAAATCAATCGTGCCGCCTTTTACAATAAGTGTTGAACTAGCAAAGGTTGAAGTACCTATTCTTAAAATACCGTTGTTCAGGGTCAAAGTATTATTCTTCAGATCACCTGTAACCGTATCTTCTTCCCGAGAAAGCAGTGCAAATTCCATATTTGTATAGACCGCATCATTTTTCAGAACTATGTTCCCGCTTCCCGAAATATGAACATCACTGTCTTCGTTAAGACCAAAATATGTTGTTCCCGAAACTTCGATATCACCGTCGTTTATGATTGAACGGTATAATCTTGAATAAGATTTCGTTCCGTCATCAGGTGCACCCGTCGGGTTGTTATCCGTACTGTGGATATAGATATATCCGTCATTCTTCAGGGTATTTTGTCTGGTCTTGTTCTCTTCCGTAAAGGTTATTGTGACATTCTTCATATCAATACGGCCACCGGTATTGGTAATTGCAACAATATTATCAACAAGTGATACATCATTTAAAACAATATTGAAATTACCCGCAGCTATATCTGCATCGGATTCAATACCAACTGAAGAGTTTTGAATAGACAAATTATTTATTGTAAGACGTGCACTATTATCAGATAGTTTAAAACCCTTATACTCATGGAAATCTATGGCTCTTGCGACGTCTGTTCCACCATTTACTGTCAAAGTACCTACAGTTTCTCCAAGATTTTCTGTTGCATCATAAACATCATGTTGATTAATATTCAACTCTTTTATCGTATTACCTATTTCAAGCGCAAATCTGTTTATTTCCCCGAGCTGATCTTTTCTTTCAAGTACACCGATTCTAAATGAATCTTCTGTCGTATTCAGCTGAAAACCTATTGAACCGATAAAGTCAGTATCATTTAATCTGTATACACCATCTGTGATATCTAAATAATTATCTTTTATTGTGGTAATTATCGGATTTGTATAATCATTACCATCTTCATCTGTAAGTGTGACGGTGAAACTTGTATTGAGTACAATTATATTTTTCGGGTTTTCTCTTTCAAGAATAACTTCATCAATATATCCGCCGGTTTTAGCGTATCTTGATTCACTTTCTAAAAATGTTACTACATCATACAATTCTCTGCTATTCAACCCTATATCAACAAGTTTTATTGTACCACTTGAACCTTGTCCAACCCAGAATGAATCTTTTAAAACATTGACCGCATCATTATTCCCGTCTCCGTCCGTATCAACAAGGTAAGCTCTAAAATCTATTTCATACTCAACAGGCGCACCTCCACCCTCTTGGGAATTTGAATTTAAGACAGTAAAATAATATTTGTCATAATTTCCGTCCTGCATATCAACCTGAGCACCTGTTATCCCTAATGCAGTATTTTCACCATAAAAGGTCTTCGTTCCTAAAACAAGGTTAACCCAGCTAATATCAATTTTTGCATTTCGTATTCCCGCAACAATGACTTCCTCTTCGCCATTCGGAGTAACAACAATATTTTTTACATCATTAAAAATAACATGTTCTTTGGTATAATTTTCCTTCCCATTAATAACTATATTATATCTTGTTGAACCATCTCTCACTACCTCTCCGTCAACGAATGAACCGCCGTCTATTCCATCGTCAATCCGCAGAGTAGCCTCATTGCTTAAGGTAAACGTCAATGTAGGCGTAAATGGGGTTGCACCTGAGGTAGTGTCAACAAAAATTGCATTAGAACGTTTTCCGCCTGAATCTTCAACATAGTTTCCGCTAAAGATTATCGGATTATTTTTATCGGAATGCTTAAACTCAATACTGTTTGCCGTGTATATTGCACCACCATACGCATTACCGTTCAGAGCTTTTGCGTAGTTATCAGTAAAAGAAGTATCTGCTTCATAAATAAGAGCTCTGTTATAAACCCCGTTTACACTATCGTAAACACTGCCGCTGTATATCGCACCGCCATAGGCATTCCCGTCTGCCGAAATAACGCTGTTTCCGTCGAAATCACCCGTCAGCCTTGTAATTGTACCTGTGTTATAAATCGCACCACCATATCCGTCTCCGTCTGCAATTACAGTGTTAGCCGCAAAGTTTGCGGAAATGTTAGATATTAGACCCGAATAACTTCCCTCTGAATATGTAGTGACGTTTGCTATCGCACCACCGATTTCCGCTGCGGTATTGTCCGTAAAACTGCCTGAAATATTTGTTATATATGGTGTGGAAATACCCCTTGAATAACTGTAAATTGCGCCACCCGATACTGCAACGTTATTTGAAAAATATACATTAGTAACATTGAGGAAAGAGTTATCAACAATATAAATGGCACCACCGTTTGCGGAAGAAGTGTTGCCAAGCATCTTTCCGTTTGAAACAGAAAGTGATATGTTAGAATCACTTGCGTTAAACACCGAACCATTTTCTGATGAACGGGCATTTTTGTAGGTCACATTATCTGATTCAATCTGCGCACCTACACCAAGTTCAAAACCTTTATAAAGATTCAGATTAACGGTTGAATATTCCCCTGCCACTACTCTACCAATCATACTCAGCTTTGATAAGTTATCAGTTTTGCCGACATCCACCCCTGATGTGTATGTATTTCCTTCACTTGTAAATGTAAAACTTCTGTCATATGTAGTTTTGAATACATTCAGAGCATTAAGACTATCTCGCAAAACCGATGGTTGGATATCATCATTACCGATATGAATAGTATCAACAAATAATCCCTGTATAAAATCAGTAACGTAGGTTTCCGCCGTAAAATCAGTATAATCTGTACCATTTTGGGTCCACATCAATGTCACTTTATAATCATAAGACTTGACCGGAGTTTCATCTGTAATAGCATTTGTAATATCGGTATATGTATATGTTTCAGCATAATTTCCCGACAGAAGTTTTAATTTTATCTTTGTTGTCGGACTGTTTAATAACTTGTAATTTCCCGCAACAGGCACGTTATCGAGGAAGTTAATATCGTGAATTATTACATTACCGTTAGATGATATCCCTGCGTTAATAACGTCATAATTTCCCGCTGTACTGTTTTTAATATCAAAATCAAAATTCGCTGCCGGAGCATCCGCTGTGTTAAGGATATTAAAGTTATATGTTTCTGTCTGATTATCTTCAAGGGAAATATTTGCGGTACTTCTCACATATACATTAGATAAAAATCCGTCCGAAACATCGTAAGAAGTGAAGGTATCAGGAGTCATATAAACGTTAACATCCTGAATGGTAACATCAGCATTTCTGATTTGGTTATTAAGGAAGATACTGCTGTTTGTATCCCCCGTCAAAACAACGTCATACCGATAATATGTACCGGTATCATTATCCCATTTTCCGTCAATAATATCGTCTATTGTCCAGGAACCGCCATTCTTTGCGGAAATAGTTAATTTTGTTTCAATCCCCAACTTAGAATGAGCAACGATATCACTGTCATCTACATAGATAGCCTGATTTGTTGTTGTAGCCCCTGCCTGAGCGGTATTTCCTCTTATTTCATAATCTTCCCCGTCAGCAAGCAAGGTCATATTATAGGTTGTATAAATCGCGCCACCCGCCGCTTTTGAGGTACCATGAGCAGTATTGTTGATAAGGTTTCCCGAAAGTGATGTTATGGCACCTGTGTTATAGATAGCACCACCATAGGCTTCATTCCCCTCAACGGAGTTATTCTGAAAAGATGCTATCAGCCTGTTAATTGCACCGGTATTATAAATTGCACCGCCATATCCGGTATTTACCCCTGCAACGACCTTGTTTCCGTCAAAGAGAGCATTGCTTATGTTCAGGGTTCCCGCACTATTTACGACAGAACCGTAAGTCAGGGTTGTACGTGCGCCAGTAAATTTGACATTGGTAAAATTCAGGACAACACCGTTACTAACAGTAAACCCGTAATAATTTTCCCCATAGTTTATTGTTGCAAATTGACTTCCGTCATCGCTAACCGCACCGACAACGGACATAACATTCGGGGCAGTAGCACCCGATATACTTGAAGCATTAAAGATTGTACTGTAGGTATCAAGGGTATATGTTCTTTCGGGAATTGAGTCATCAGTATTGACCTGGCTAAGCGCATCAGCCATGGCAAAATTACCGAAATTGCAGCCAATCAGAATTCCGGCAAACAGACATATAGATGCCACTCTGTTTAGAGTTGTTTTAACTTTCATTTACATACTCCGAATAACACTATGTTATTCCGCTTCAAAACCTCGTCAATCTTTGCTCAAAACTATACTTTAATTATACTACATGTTTTAAGGTTTTTCATTATTTTAACAACCTCAAAATAATGAATTTTACAAAAATTTATAATATAGAAAATCTGCGTAAATTTAGTATTATGATATAGAAAAGTGTACATATTTTTCAGGTCTGAAATGAAAAGATTTTTATGTTTATTTTTACTGTTCATATCATTATTCACAGGCTCGGCAAAAGCAGAGCAGTTTGTTCTTGTCTGCAAACTGAAAATATCCTCGGTGAATATGTACACAAACAAGGTTATGAAAACCTTTATGATAGACCGTTATTTTATTGTTGACACTGTCTTACAGGGGGTTTATGATGCGAATAATCTTCCGCTTGATGTCAATGAATTTAACGACTCAACCCTTGTGTTCACAAAACGCGCCATCAGTTTTGCCGACATTGTTGATACAAGAATAACCTACAACCGCCATTCTCATCAGATGACACTGAACGAAATCTATGCATATTCTTCAAAATTTGACCAGAGAGCACAATTCGTAACCAAAGGCGAAGGCAGCTGTCAGGAAATAAAAATAAACAGAAAACCGTTGTTTTAGGAATAAGAAGTTTAGATGAAACTCAACAAATTAAAATTTTTACTCATTTTCTTAGCGGCAATATTTTTTGCACAAGGTGCCAACGCACTGGTCCTGACTCATCCCGAATATGACAATATGGCGGTTGATGAAGATGGTATATTTTTCTCAGGCAAAATATCAAAACACGAAAAAGTTTATATTGACGGCGTCCGCATAACCCCTGCAAAAACAGGTGCTTTCAGCTACAGTGTGCCGTTAAATCAGGGGGAAAATATTTTTGCCGTTCAGTCAAAAGACTGGCTCGGAAATAACACCACAAAAAAATATGTGATAACAAGAATAATTCCTACTAAAAACTCTGACAAGTTTATTAAAACCGAAAAAGCCTACTACAAAACAGTGAGAGATAACGTCGTTTTAAGAAGCACCCCGGTTGACGGCGGAATAAACAGACTCGGATATCTTTCGAAGGATACAAAAGTTGTTGTCGAAGGGAACTTTAACGAATTTGCAGGAATATATCTGACAAAAAATACTTACGGCTGGGTACTTGCAAAAGATTTAGTCAAAACAGAAGATGAAGAAGTTTGCTATACCCCGATAGATTTGACCGATACAGATCAGTTCAAAACAGATAAAGATATCACCTATACTTTTACCTGCTCCGATAATATGCCTTACAGCGCAACGGTAAACGATAACAAACTTGTTCTGACCCTTTATAATCTTGATAAACAGGAGGAAAAATACGCAAAAGAGTTTAAACTTGATAAGTTTCCGAGATACTCAATATGTGTTCAGAACGGAATATTGTACCTGACTTTTAAGAAATTACCCTTTAGTCAGTCTAACTATTCAAACAAAAAAGTTAATATTGTTATCGATCCGGGGCACGGCGGATATGAAACAGGCGCAGTCGGCTGCCTTGGACACAAAGAAAAAGACTTAAATCTTGAAGTTGCACTTAAACTCAAAAAAATACTTGAAGAACATAATTACAATGTCAAAATGACAAGAGAAACAGATAAATTTGTCTCACTTAACGACAGAATAAAATTTGCGCAAGACGAAGATGCTCTGATATTTATAAGTATTCACCAAAATTCTGTTCCGATATCAAAGAACCCTAACCTGAACGAAGGCACTGCAGTTTTTTATTTCAACCCGCAATCTCACGAACTAGCAACAGCGGTTTCAAAATCAGTATCTCAGTCCTTGGGGGTAAAAAATGAAGGAGCAGTTCAGGCAAGTTTTGCAGTCATCAGACCGACAGAATATGTCGGAATACTTGCAGAACTTATTTATCTTGTAAACCAGAACGACGTTGCCGTTTATAAGAACAAAAAATTTGCACAAACATCAGCAATGGCTATCTATAAAGGTCTTTCTTCCTATATCCATTCCGAGCTTGAAAAATAACCGATTATAACAGGTTTCTTCCGTACATCATCACTTTGTTTATGTGATTCTTCGGAAGGTACATCATGCCTGTCAAAAGCGGAGCTTCGGCTTCAATATTTTTTCTTACCCAGGCTTCCATTACCTCATTCATAGATTTATCAATGAACCTGAACCCGAGTTTGTAGAAGAACCCTGCAGGAGATGTTTTTCCGTCGGTTATTTCCGCATAGAGAACGATTCTGCCCTGAGTATCTTTGTCTGCAAGACTTCTGTCCAGAACTGACTGAACAGCTTTTGCGCCTGCGCCCTGATACCTGACGGGAGCTTCTATGCTGTCTATTTTATAACAATCTTTCAAATACTTGAGAATTTTCTTACTCGGGATATTGAACTTAATCAGGCGATATCTGCTCATCAATTCTATATTTTTTTCAATTTCTTTGGCTGAAGTCTGAATCTCTTCCGTAATACAATATTCTTCGTTCCAATCTCCGTGAACAATATATTTATCAGATTGTTTAATCTTTCTGTACTTAATTTTTGCATCAGGAATATTCACAACTTTAGCAGGCTTGTCGTCTTTTTTCTGATTATATCTGACGACACCAACTCCGGCGACAGACGAACCATGTCCTTGCGTTATAGAAATACTATAATTAGCAGAACTTACCATTTTTCTAAATTCCTGATCTTAGTTTATTGTACTTATATAAAGTTTTTTTAAGCACCCCAATTGCCCTAAAACAGAAATTTGTTAAGATTTGTAAACATGCTCAAATACATGCTGTCACTGAGATTGAGGGGTATTTGATAGTGTACTTTTTACAGCAAAAAAATAAAAAGGCCAAGTAAGGGGTACCTGACCTAAACGGTTTGATTATAATTTTCCAGGGAGGGGAATTTCCCCTCAACAAATATGGATTGGGGTAAATTTGGGTTTCATTACCCCTGTTCGTAAATGTATATTTTCTGAGTCTTACAATTTTATTGTGTTATTATTTTCCTATTTCAGTTGCTCTTGAAGCCATTGCTCTTGTAATATTGATTACTGCAAGGTTAGCTTCATAAGCACGCTGAGCCATAACCGCATCCGCCATATCAACCATAGCGTTTACGTTTGATGAACGGATATAGCCGTTAGCATCGGCATCAGGGTGTCCCGGTCTGTAAATTTTTTCACCTAAGGTAGGATCTTCTACTACACCGTTAAACACAACACCGCCCTGAAGGTAAGGCAATGTTCCCGTACCAAAAGCATCATTTTTCATCTGGGTTAAAACACCTCTAAACGAAATATCTTCTGTCGCGTTCAGGATAGGTATTTTTCTTACATAATTAGGGGTATCAATATTCGCAATGTTTTTTGCGTGGATATCCATTCTTAACCCGTGTGTTTTTAAGGCTCTTGCACCTATATCGATTGATTCCATTATACCCATAACGCACCTACTTTCCTACGTTAATTACTGTTTTCATCTGACTTATAATATTCGACATTCTTCTTGTCGCGATTGTGTACAAAAGCGAGTTCTTCTGCATTTCTGTCAATTCCTGAGCGGGATTGATTTCGACGTTTTGCTCATAATCAAACATCGGTGAAGGCCCGAGTTTTTGTCCCAATCTTGTTTCCAATTCTGCCGTAGCACCGCCCAAATACTGGCTGAAATCCAAATCACGTCTTACATAACCCGGAGTATCCACGTTAGCAAGGTTTGAACCCAAGTCCCTTTGTCTTTGAGCAATCAAATCCAACATTAGTGATGTTTTGCCTACACAGCCTAAAACTGAGTAACCCATTAGTTAAACCCTCCAAGATTTATTATTCTCTTATGTTTATACCTTTGTTGTACATATCGTCTGCAACCTTGAGCAAACGCATACTTGCAATCATTGACGCATTCAATCTCAACATTTCGTTTACAGCGTTATAAATATCGACATTTGAATGTTCAATTGCGTTTTGTCTGAAACAATTATGTTTCTGAACAAGTTCAGGTTCACCGGAATCTTCCGTTGCCATCATTTTGTTATTGATACCCTGTTGTAGTCTTTCCGGGTTAGGGAAGGTTACAAGAGGAATAGTGCCTACACGTTTTGGCAGGGAGCCTGCTTCATCGTACGTATAAACATCACCGTTAGGATTAATGGTGAATTTATAACTGTTAGCAGGAATTTTTATCCCGCCGCCTACAAGCCAACCGTCTTTTGTGTAAATATAACCGTCTTTACCCTGTACAAAAGAACCATCACGTGTGTATTGAACGTCACCGTCTTCTGATGTAACAGGGATATAACCTGCACCATTTATTGCGACATCATAAGGATTTTCGGTAATTCTTATCGCACCCTGAGCACAGTCTGTTCTCTGATAACCTTCAACATATCCGTCCTCTCTGAGCATTTGCTCAAAACGAACCGATTTATAACCGTAAGTATTATAGTTCGCAAGATCGTTACCTACGTGTCCGAGTTTATCAAATTGTGTTGTGGCATTGTTAATTGCTTTTCTTACAATAGCCTGTGCGTTAAACATCATAATTCAAGTCCTCCTATGATGATTGACCTAATTGGCTTATAACTTTTTGCAAGTTTGTGTTTTGCATAATGAAGATTTGTCTGTTAGCCTCAAATGCTCTGATTGTCGGCATAACAGCCAAAAACTCATTTTGCAGTGAAACGTTGGAATACTCGTTATAACCCTGTTTTACATCAGGATGCATAACCGCAACCCCTGTTGAATCAACAACACCCATTGTTGCAACGTATTCCAGTTTACGTGTTTTTTCGTTAAACACGCTTACGTGACCTTTTCTGTCAATTTGAATTTGTTTCAAATCTTTCGGCACAAAAGGCAGTTTGATTGGCACCCCACTGTCAGACAAGACATTACCGTATTCCAAAGAAATTACGTTCCCGTCCTTATCCAGCTGAAATCTGCCATCACGGGTTAATTTAACACCCTCGGGAGTCTGGACCTGAAAATATCCTTTAGATGCAATAGCCACATCTAACGGCCGTTCAGAAATCTGGATACGACCTATTTGTTCATCTACGTTTCTTGATATACCGTGCACACCCAAAAACTCCGTAAATGATGAAACTACTGCTTCTTTCCTCTGGTATCCCACTTTATCGAAACCTGAAATATTATCGTTTGTAATTCCGAGCAATTCGTTTGAAACCTGCATTGCCCTGATTGATGAACGCATTCCCGGTTCACAATACCTGATACCTGTACTGATTTTCATGTTTACCTCTCTCGTTAGTTAAACCGTTATAACCCATATATCGGAACTAAAACTCACGTACTTTAAGTAATATGTGAATTTTTCATCTGTTTGGATGAGTCCGCTATCGTTTTAATGATTTTTTTTTAAAAGTCAAGGGATACATGTCATACAAGCACATTTCAGCAAAATTATTCAAAATATTTTATTCAAAAATATTAATAAAATTTCAGAGATTTACCGCTTCTTTGTACTTTGTTGTGATTATCTTTATAATTCTGATAATCATAAGGATAGACAGGCTTTTTTATCTTGTGGGATCTTGGATTGAACCCGTCCGCATAGGGTTCAATTATACTGTCTAATCTTTCCTTTTTCAGTCTTTCCGCCGTCTCTTTTTCTTCTTCTTCGGCAAACTCTTTTAAGTAATTGTTGGTTTTAGGATTTTCATCAAAATATTCTTTTGTTTTTGCCGCATATTGTTTTTCAAGTGCTTTGTTTCTGACAGCAATTTCTTTTTTATAATCTGAGGTAAGTGCCTCATTATCAAAACCATGCCCGTGTTCGTATCCGGGCTCTTTTCCGTTTCTTTCGACAAATTTTCTGATACCTTCGGCATCTTTTACTTCACGTAATTTTTTATTCTGAATTTCAAGTGTTTTTGCTTCTTCTGCAATATCAATCGTGTTTAAATAATCGTTTGCTGGATTATCATTATCAAAATATTTTGCCAAAGCCTCTTTCACAGGTTTATGGTGAGATTTTTTAGGAGTTTTTTCTCTTTGGATAAAACTGTTTTCCCCTGCAGCCGGCAGATTTTGAGATACTTCTTCTCGGGTTTCCGAAACGAAAACATCAGGTTTTTCTGTTTGTCTGGATATTTTTCTTGAATACAAACGTGTACTTTTTACTCCTGAATTTGGTACTGTTTTCACGTTTGTCGTACTATACCCGGCAGATTTTCTTACAGGAATATTGACTGAAAACTTTAACCTCGGGATAATTGCAGAAATTCTATTCATTATAAACTCCTATCTGTTGTATAAATTATTATACAAAAAAAATTATAAAATTTAGGTTATACTTTTATATTTCTTAATAAACAAACCTACCCCACAGGGGGTATTTTTTATTTTCCGAACCTGTATAATAAACAAAAAAGGAGGTCAAAATGTTTGAATTATTTATACTCGACTATTGCGGGTACTGCAAAAAAGTTATGGCATTTATGAATGAACACGGAATACCTTACAGAACGATTAATATAGAAGAAAAACAAAACGAGGAAGAACTAATCAGGCTTGGCGGGAAAAGGCAGGTTCCGTTTTTAATCGACAGGGAAAACAATATCGAAATGTATGAATCTGACGATATTATAGAATATTTAAAAACCTTGTTGTAAAAACACGGTTTATTTCATATAATTGTTTAGATGCTAAAAAAATACGAACAATTTTTAAAAGAACTTGATAAAAAATTAGACAAATATTTTCAGGAACAGTCTGAACATGTTTGTTGTAAAGACGGCTGTTCCGGCTGCTGCGAGGTTGGAGATTATCCGTTTACCCAATTAGAGATGATGTACCTTATGCAGGGTTATAAATCATTACCGCATATGGTACAACTTCAGGTTCGCAACAACCTGATGCAGATAAAAAATAACCGCGTTTCCACTCATCTTTATTACAGATGTCCGTTTTTGCTTGACGGTCATTGCAGTGTGTATAAATACAGAGGGATAACCTGCAGAACCTTTGGACTGGCATACCTTATGGATGATAAAACCGTAAAACTTCCAGAGTGTGTTCACGACGGTTTGTGCTATAGTAAGGTTACGACGGAAGACGGTATTCTGACGGTTGAACCCGTCAAGGAAAAACTTGGTCTGTTTGATATAGCAGGGAGCAAACTTGCAAAAAAATACAAACTTGAATTTGGTCAGAGCCGTTCGCTCATAGACTGGTTTGGAGAAAGCGTTTAATATGAATTTTGATGACGAATTAAAGAAACTGAAAAAATCTAACACATACAGAAAAATTCCCGAAATAACAGAGAAAGAGGGGAAATATGTAATTTTTGATAATAAAAAGCTGCTGAATTTATCTTCAAACGATTATCTGAACCTGAGCACGAATGAAGAGCTTGCAAAAGAGTTTATGGAGTATGCCGCAGACAGTCCGCAGTTACAGTTTTCTTCCGCATCGGCAAGATTATTGAGCGGCACTTCTGCCGTATACAGAGATTTGGAGATTATTCTCGCAAAGCTCATGAACAAAGAAAATGCGCTTATTTTTAACACAGGTTACCAGTGTAACCTTGGAGTTATTTCTACCCTTATGGGGAAAGGTGACATTATTTTTTCTGACAAACTTAACCACGCAAGTATTATTGACGGAATGAAACTTGCAGAAGCCGATTTCAGAAGATACAGACATCTTGATTATGATCATCTGGAAGAGATTTTAAAACGGTACAGGGGCAAATATAACAGGGCACTAATTGTGTCGGAATCTGTATTCAGTATGGACGGGGATATCGCAGATATCAAAAAACTGGTTGAACTCAAAAACAAATATAACGCACTTTTGATGATAGATGAAGCTCACGCATTTTGCTCCGTTGATGATAACTGTTCCGGCATTGCGGGAGAATATGATGTTGATATCGTAACGGCAACCTTTGGTAAAGCACTTGGTTCATTTGGTGCTTTTGCCGCGTCAAACAAGACGATTATTAATTTCCTTATAAACAAGGCAAGACCGTTTATTTTCTCAACCTCTATTCCGCCTATCAATATTGCCTGGACAAAATGGCTTCTGACGGAAAAGAAAGATTTTATCATAAAACAAAAACACAAACTTGAACGTTTGGTAGTCGGAGCGCATAAGTATCTGAAATCTGCAGATATAGAAACCGTTTCAAAATCACAGATTATACCTGTCATAATAGGTGATGACGGAAAGACCGTCAAAGTTGCAGAACAATTAAGAGGTTTGGGTTATTTTATCCTCCCGATAAGACCGCCTACGGTACCTCCAAACACTTCAAGACTAAGACTTTCACTCACTGCCGATATGGAATTTGACAGTGTAAAAACATTGATAGATTGTATAAAACATGAAGTATAAATGGCTAAGCAAAAATAAATCTGATAAACTCATTATCTTTTTTAACGGCTGGGGAATGGACGAAATAATAGTCTCCCGGCTTGATACCGAAGATTATGATGTTGTGGTTTTGTACGATTATAATAATCTCAACCTTGATATCGATTTAAGTCAGTACCGCGAAAAACATGTAGTTGCATGGTCTATGGGAGTAATGGTTGCAACACTTTTCAATTTTGGAAAATTGAAAACAAAAACCGCACTATGCGGGACACCTTACACAGTTGATGATGAGTACGGAATCCCTGAAAAGATTTATAATCTCACTCTCAGAACTTTTAGCGAAAAAACCGTTCAAAAGTTTATGGAAAGAATGTTTTTAAACAAACCTGAAACGGAGAAATTCAGCAATAGAGAATTAGAAAGCCTGAAAACGGAATTGGAAAAAATGGCTGAGTACAAACCAAATAATGGGTACAAATATACAAAATCTATTGTTGCAGACAGCGATGTTATTATCCCTGTCAAAAACCAGAAAAACTTTTGGAGAGATAGTTTTGAACTTATCCATTCAGGTCATTGCCCTTTTGAAAATTACAAAAGTTGGTCAGAGATTATTGGTTGAAATATAATAGAGTTATGGAAAAAGAATTAATTAAGAAAAGATTTGCAAAAAGCCTGCCGACTTATAAAGAATCTGCCGTTGTTCAGGAAATAATGGCGGAAAATTTGGTAAATATGCTTCCTGAAAACGATTATGATAATATTCTTGAGCTTGGCTCAGGCTGTGGTTTGCTCACTAAAAAAATCGCTGATAACATCCGTTTCAAAAAATATTATGCTGTCGATATGGTCAGGGAATGTGAAAAATATATTCGCAAAATTTCCACTGATATAGATTTCATTCAGGCTGATATTGAAGATTTTATTCCGTCCGAAACAGTTGATTTAATTCTTTCGAACGCATCTTTGCAATGGCTTGATGATTTGGAAAATTTTATACAAAAAATGAAAAATCATCTCAACAAAAACGGAATCTTCGGGTTTACCGTTTTCGGCAAAGATAACTATAAAGAGCTCAAAACTATTCTTAAATCAAATCTGAAATATTATTCAATTGATGAGGTGGAAAAAATTTGTTCGGGATATGAGGTTTTGAACATATCCGAGGATAAAAATATTTTAGATTTCGAAACCCCTAAAGATGTGCTTTATCATATCAGAAATACGGGGGTTAATGCGCTTTCTCAGACACACTGGACAAAAAGAGATTTAAAACAGTTTATCGAAGATTATAACAGGGTTTGTGATAATAAAATTACTCTGACCTACCATCCGATTTATGTTGTATTAAGAAAGAACTAAGGCAATGACACTAAAGTATCATTAAACATTGTCATTCTGAGGCTTTAGCCGAAGAATCTAAATCATTGTGACGAACACGTCATTGCGAACGACCTGCGGGAGTGTAGCAATCCAGAGGCGTAAATGTAATCGGCTGGATCATCACGTCGCTACGCTCCTCATGATAACAGAGCATAAATACATATACATCATTTTTAATGTAACCTTGCATATAGTTACATTTATTTTTGTACCCCTATACTATTTACCCCTTTACCCCTTTATTTACCCCTTTACCCCTGCCCCTAAAAAAGGGTTAATTGTTTTTCAAAATGTTTTCTCAGGAACGATTTTCTGTGATACTTAGTGAGTCCGTATTTATCTATCGCATCGAGGTGTTCTTTTGTCAGATACCCTGCATTTTTTGCCCAGTTATACTGTGGGAACTCTTTATCCAGTTCTTTCATATACCTGTCACGTGTGACTTTTGCCAAAATACTTGCAGCTGCGATTGATGCAGATTTGCTGTCGCCTTTTACTATACATTTTTGAGGGTAGGCAAAATTTCTGATTAACCTGTTTCCATCAACCAAAACCAACAAATCGTCATTATTTACCCCTTTATTTACCCCTGAGATAACGCTGTTGCAGGCCAAATTCATCCCTTTAAGCGAACATGCCAGAATATTGTTCTGTTCAATTTCCTCGACTTCGATACAAACGGTTTCGTTTATTGTTTCGTTTTTGATAAAGTCGTAGAGGTATTCTCGTTTTTTGGCGGTAAGCTGTTTTGAATCATTCAGGATAGACAATTCTTCAAGTAATTTTTTCGGGGTTTCGTAAAAATGTACAGCACTTGCAAACACTCCGCCTGCTCCCGGGCCTCTGCCGGCTTCGTCTGTACCGATAATAATTTTGCCAAAACTTTTATCAAATTTGAACAAATTTTTTGATGATTTCGTATCAGCCATGGAATAATTTTATCACGAAATTACGTACGTCCTAATGCTTTTTTGATTCTAGGTATCAAAAGTGCGAGACAAACTGCGCTTATTAAAGAAATCATTGCGAGGGTAAGGAATAACACCTCGGTACTGATAGAACCGTATTTTCCGCCCCAGAACCCTGCGAATATATTCCCGAAAAAGCTTGATAAAAACCACATTCCCATAAGCACTGACAAGAATTGTCTCGGCGCAAGCTTAGACACAAGTGAAAGCCCTATCGGAGAGATACAGAGTTCTGCTATGGTCATAATAAAATATGCGCTGACAAGCCACATCGGAGACACCCAATTACTGTTCGCCAAATCGCCCGCAAGTGCCATTACAATATATGCAACACTCATCAGCCCCAGAGCTATTGTGAACTTTTCGACAGATGTCGGTTCAAGTTTTCGTTCGCCAAGTTTAGTCCACAACAGTGACGTAACTGGTGCAAGTATTATTATGAATAACGGATTCAACGCCTGAAAATATCCTGTCGGGATAGTGTGGCCTAAGAACCACCTGTTTGTTGAGAACTCTGCAAACATAGTGAGCGAACAACCTGCCTGCTCATAGCATGTCCAGAAAACGATAGTAAATGCCATAAGTATAAAAAGTGCATATATTCTTTCACGTTCCCGTTTTGTGATACTTCTTTGTTTGTCTTTATCGCCGATATTTTTTTCTTTTCTGACGGGGTTCAGCCCGCATTTACCGAGCAATTTATTTTCAAAAAGTTTGTAGGTTAAAAGCCCCAAAAGCATGCCGATACCTGCTGATGCGAACCCCCAATGGAACCCGAATTTGTAAGCTATTGTTCCGCAGACAAGAGGTGAAAAAAACGCACCTAAGTTTATACCCATATAAAATATGGTGTAGGCGGAATCTTTCTTTTCGGGTTCGTTTTCGTATAAAATTCCGAGAACTGAACTTATATTTGCTTTAAAGAACCCGTTTGCAATAATCATCACAAACAGGGCTGGAAGGAACAAATCAACCCTTCCGCTTGAAAGCATGAACAGACCTGTACACATCATTAACGCACCGAGAGTAATACACCTTCTCTGCCCGATAAGCCTGTCGGCTATGTAACCGCCTAAAAGCGGTGTAAGGTAAACAAACCCCGTATACAGCCCGTACACATCACCCGCTTTTTCATTGGAAAACATCAGTTCCTGAATCATATACAGAACAAGAAGTGCACGCATTCCGTAGTACGAAAAGCGTTCCCACATTTCTGTGAAAAATAGGAGGTATAGTCCTTTGGGGTGTTTTTGTAATAGTTCCATATTTTGTTTTTACAGATTTGCGCCGTTATCGGACTGCATTTTTTCGAGTGCTTTTTTAGCGCCCTGATTTTTCTTTGCGTAGTCTTCCACAAACTCTATTGCCTGAACATCTCTCTGAATGGCATCACGCAAACCTTGTATTTCTTTGATAGACAGTTTTTTCATAAGCTTGTCTACATTCTTTTTGTTAAACTTTTTGAGTAATCTCTGAGATTTTTCGTCAAACCCCGGGAAACCTTCTCTTCTTATGTACCACTTGTGAAGTGAATTTATGAGAAGATAAATATCCGGTTCCAAATCTGTCAGAACCATAGTTTCTGTTTTGAGTCTGAGTTTTTGTTTTGTTATCCAATTTAGCCGCAGGGCTCTAAACCCTGTTCTTTCGGTAATCAGACCGTCTTCTTCCGTTATCCGTTTCAATACTTTTTTTACGTTTTTAACCCTGTAAACTTTAACGCCCAGAGTATTTTCAAAGAAGTTTGCTATTTCTTCGGGATTATTTTTATACTTTTTCAGGACAGCGCGAATATCATCTTCTATCTTTTCGCGTTTTGCCTGTTCTTCCTGGGTTATTTCGACTGAGCAGCCTTTCACAAAGGTTTTAGGATCATAGCCAAGTTTCTTTACTAACCGCTTTTTTAGGAATTCCCCCTGTGCGGCTAAAAGCATGAAGGATATATTTTTTACGAATCTTGCTATTTTATGAAAGACCATTTTTCTACCTAGTTAATACTTTTACATTACAACCCACAGTTAAAAAGAATCCCAAAGAAGGATTCTTTTTTGCTGTGATATGATAAATTATTCGCTCAAAGTCAAGAGTGACTTAACTGATACTGCGTTCTCTCTGACTTCTTCAATATCGTTCATATTGATAGTATCGTCAAGAATCTTGATTACTTCTGTTTTGTCGTCAAGAGCGAGGATTTCGTTCACTGTGCTCATAGCAACTGTAGGGTTAAGGTCATTGATACCTTTACCTTGATTAATGATGACAACCTTGAGTGAATCATGAACATTCTTTCTGACAAGAGCCTTTGAAGTAAGTTCTCTGACTTCGTTATCAGGCGAGTTTGTTCCCAATTCTTCCAGAATATCAATAGATTCTGCGTCTTCGTGTTTTTCTAATGCGTCGATAATTCTTTCAATTTTCTTATTCATTATGCAGCTGCCTTTCCTTCTTTAGAAACTATTTTTTCGTTTTCAGCAACCCAGGTTGCTCTGAGGTCTCTAAGAGAAGCTTGTTCATTGATATGTTTCAAATTAAGAATAGTTGCGCCGTCAGGTCCCGGTTCACCGACCTTTTCCTCAAAGACGTGAGCAACTCTGTCTTTAACTGATTTACCCATTTCTACTAATGAATTTTTAGCGTTCTTGATAGAATCAACTCCGCCAGCGATTTTTTCTTTAACGTGACCATATCCTTCTTTCACACTGTTAACAAAATCGACGATTGGCTGAGTTAATCTTGTCTTGAAGTCAGCAACAGCACTAATAACTGCACCTGCAACCATTTTAACCTTGTTAGGTTTAACTGTTTCTACAGGTTTAATTGACTGAAAAACATCAGCGAACGGTAATACACTTCCTTTAAAAGTTCTTCCTTTAAAACTTGTTTTTTCAAACGGATTTGTAGATGTTGATCTATTAAACGTCAAGGAACCAAGTTTTGATCCAACTATTGATTTGATTTCCATTTATATATCCTTTCATTGTAATGTAGGTAAATTTACCATTCTAGAATAGCATTTCACGAAAAAATCAAATCATCCGTTTGGAGGATTAATGTTAGATATTTAATACAAAAAATCACAGACAGCAAAAAATATTTTTTAGACGCTTTAAGTAAGTGTAAAATTAACGTCGACGAAAAAATGATAAGTCCAATTTATTCAAGTCCAATATACTCGAATAATTATCACAAACGCAGTAATACCCCCAGTTTTACTGCACATCCTGATTTGAAGAGATTATCGCAATATTTCAGCATAAATGCATCGAGCTATTTCAGACGAGGTCAGTATTTTGGCGAACCAGCCGATGAGTTTATTGATGTTGTTGATGTAATTAACAGCGTATTCAAGAACACTCATTCACGCAAAAATATACTGATAATCGGAGTCGGGTCATCACAAGAACCGTTCTCATATCTTGCAGTTACAAAAACCAGACTCCGAAGCAGACATTTAGACAAGAATGTGGACATGCACGTGGTAGACATGCAGTCAAGACCTGACACAGAAAAGCTTTTTGCAAATTCGTTCTACGACAGACAGACATATCCTAAATATGCAGGGAGCAGCTTTGTATACGATCCTGTGAATAGAGGTGTTTTTGAAAATTGCCATTACCGAGTAAATGATGAGATTTTTACGTTTGTTGACCAAACCTACAAAAACCCTGAAAAATCTCTATGGGATACACGAATACAAGACGTTGCCTGCAATTATCCGGATAATAAATTCCACATAATCTCTGCTAACAACGTGTTGCCATACATCGGTAATTATGAAATCATAATCGATACTCTGGAGGAATTGAAACGATCATTAAAACCGAAAGGATATTTGATTACAGACCCATATAAATTCCCATACATGCGCGATTTCAAATTCCTGAAAGGTTTAAGTGAACGCAAAGAGGGCATCTATCAAAAACTACCTTAAAAAGATATTGCTTGCAGAAAAAAGTTGATTTGTTATAATGGTTTAGAAATATGGCGCTAGTCGTCAAGTGGTTAAGACCTCGGATTGTGGTTCCGATATGCATGGGTTCGAATCCCATCTAGCGCCCATAAAAAGTCCAGTAACTTCTGTTACTGGGCTTTTTATCATGTGAAAGTTAAGTATTCCAACGAACCCAATAAGACAAAGTCTTATCTGGGTTCGAGCGGATTTGCGGACGGACGACACGAAGTTAGTCCGGATAGCGAACAGATTTTGTTGACAGGTACGAAGTACCGCAAACAAAACTCTGTGAGCGCGGAGCAAATCCAAGACAATCCCATCTAGCGCCCCATATAAAAAAGACCTCAAGCAGAAGCCTTTTTTATTTGATTATCAGACAGTACCTGACCTACAGACTCAAACCAAGTGATAGGCTGTATTTATTTGACTAACAAAATTTCACATGATAGCATAAAGTATCAACAAGAGAGTTATTATGAGCAAAACACTTGAAAATAATACAATTAAAACAATTAGAGTTGGAGAGTTATTAGGAATTAAGTATGAGGATACTCCGACAAAACACTATACTTTCAAAATTCCAAATTATCAAAGAGGTTATCGTTGGGAAAAACAACACATTTTGACTTTACTAAATGATATAAAAGATTTTTCAATAAAAACTCAAAATAATGAGGAGTATTATTGTTTACAGCCTGTCGTCGTTAAAAAAGATGAGGATGGTAACTATGAACTTATTGACGGACAACAGAGATTAACTACTATATACATTATTGCTCATACTCTTAAACATTTTAGAGGGAATGTTTGGACCATTTACAATTTAATTTATGATGGAAGAACAAATACTCAAAATAATCTTATTGAAATTCAAAATGTAGATTTTTCTAAAGATATAACCGACATGAATACAAATGAAGATATAGATTCTTTTTATATAAAGAATGCTTGTTCAACAATTAAGAATTGGATAGAAGAAAACAAACAGGAGGATTGGTTTCAGGACAAATTTATCAAAACTTTTTTGAGTAATACCCGTATAATATGGTATGATATAAATGATAGTGACGACGACCCTATTCCTGTATTCAAAAGATTAAACAAGGGAAAAATTCCACTTAATGATGCAGAACTTATTAAGGCTCTTTTTCTAAAAAGTTGTGATACTGATTCGCAAAATAAAGATATTATTAAAAAAACTCAATTTATTATAGCGGAACAATGGGATAATATTGAAAAAGCATTTCAGAATGATAATTTTTGGTATTTTTTAAGTAATGATAATAAGAAAAATAACAGAATAGAATTATTATTAGATATCGTTTCAGGGAAAAATATTAATGAAGAAAATATCGAAAATTTTGATGGTCTAAAAAAATCTGACGAACATTATACTTTTAGATTTTTTGAAAAATTGTTTAATAGCAGTTCCATAACAATGGAAAATAAAGAGAAAATCTGGAATACTATTACGGACTATTTTTATATGCTTCAGGGTTGGTACAACGATAGGGAATTATATCATTATGTAGGATATCTTATCTGTACAGGGATGGACTTATATGAAATATGCAATATTATTCTTGATACTAATCACAAACAAGAAAAACATGAACCGGTTAAATTAAAAAAACATTTTACACGTAGAGATTTTATAACTAGATTAAAGCAAGAAATTAAAACTAAAGTTATTGATAGGGTTATTAATGCAGAAAAAAAAGACAGGTTTAATTATAGCGATAACAGAGACTTAATATACAATGTATTATTATTACATAACATTCTTTCGTTATTGGAGAATGAGGAATCTGCCATATATAATTTCCCATTCGATAAGTTTAAAGATTCACACTATGGCTGGGATGTTGAGCATATTTCACCTTGCACAAGTGGGGAAGGTAAAGCACCTGATAAAGCAGAGGATATAAAAAAATGGTATGAGCGTAACATCATTAAGTGTGAAGAGGTAAAAAATTCTTTAGAAGAAACCACCTTACAAGATTTTAAGTCTTGGTGGAAAGATGTAGAAGAATATAATAAAGATTATGCCAACGAATTTAAATTGAGTAATGAATTAAAAGATAGTTTTACAAAAAATTATGATAGAGTAATAGATTTTTTTAATGGCAGTCTGAAAGGAATAGGTAAAAACAGAACTCAAAATACAATAGCAAACCTTGTATTACTTGATTCGGGAACAAACAGAGAATACGGAAATGACCTTTTCCCTATAAAAAGAAAAACCATAATCGAATATGATAAAGCAAGCAAATTTATTCCTCCATGTACTAAAAATGCATTCTTAATGTATTATGGCGGAGGTTATGATAATAAATGGACAGAAGGCAATGCTCTGAAATATAAAAATGATATTGAAAGATTAATCAAAAATTTCTTTGATATAAATATAAATAATGAGGGCAAGAACAATGAATAATATGTCTGTTATAACTAGTTTGTGGGAGTTACTCAATCAAAACGATAATCGCCCTGAAATAATAAAAAATGTAAACTCAATAACTATTCCTAAAATTCAAAGAGATTATGCTCAAGGAAGGGATGACAAAGAATGTACCGACAAAAGACAAAAGTTCCTTATTTATTTGTATGAAAATATTACAGGTAATGATAACCCTACACTTTTAGATTTTATATATGGTTCGGTTGAAAATGGTTCTATGCTTCCACTTGATGGACAGCAAAGACTGACAACACTTTTCTTACTGCATGTGTATGCATATAAACTAAATAATACAAATGATGAAAAAATAAAAGAAAACTTGAAAAATTTTTCTTATGATACAAGAGAAACATCCAAAAAATTTTGTAAGAGCATAGTTGACGAAGAATTTAAAATTCCTGATAATTCAAAGGAATCTTTAAAAAAAATTATAGAAAACCAAATGTGGTATTTTGATACCTATAAATTTGACCAGACTATTCAGGCTATGCTAAATACATTAGATGATATTCACCATATTTTTTATGATAATTTTAAAGATTCAAAAGAACAATTGTGGAAAATCTTAACACAATGGAAAAAAGAAGAAGAAAACAATGACAGAAATATAGGCAAAATTAGGTTCCATTATTTAGACCTTGGTGAATTTAAACTTTCTGACGACCTGTACATTAAAATGAATGCCAGAGGGAAAATACTCACTAATTTTGAAAATTTACGTGCAGAGATAATTGAATTAGTAAAATCAGAAGACAACAAGAATAATAAACAGTTTTTGATTGATGAAAATGATGAGTTCGCAAAAAAAACAGATGTCGATTGGACAAATCTATTGTGGAAAATACGAAATACTTATACTGATTTAAAAGACATAAATTATTTAATTGATTATGCATATATGAGAATTTTTGCCGCATGTATTATGACATATACGGAACATTCAAAACATGGTGAAAATATTTTAAAAAACCTGAATAAAACCGAACAAATAACTGATTTGATTGATTATTTTTTATGTATTTTATGTCATCGAAAAGATGCGAATCCAGAACACGATATTAAAAGGCTTTCTGACGAGCAAAGACGAGCACAAAATATATTAGATGAATTTAAAAATATATTGAATACTGTTCAAATGTTTGAAGATATGGAGGGTAATGTTGATAAGGACAAATTGGATTATTTTACAAAAAAAGTAAAATTTTGGTATTTTGAAAACAACAGAAACCCTTTTAGAGATTTAGTATTTGTGAATAAACCTACTAAAAAAGTTAAAATATGGGAGGATGAAAAAAAGAAAATTCCTGCCAGCGCAACTTATATTTCAAGAGTCTTATTTTTAGCGCAAATGTGGTATTTTTCTCAAACAAAAGATTATAAATTAGAAAACGAGCAAAATTACAATGATTGGATGCGTGTCGTAAGAAACTTTGTTGAATTTCCTGACCCACAAATTGTAAAAAATGAGTCAAGAGAAGATGTCAAAATGCGTGAACCAATTTATGTTATTGATGCTATTGAAGTTATTAAAACTCTTGCAGGAACTTATGACAATAGAAATAATGGTCTTGGTAAATTTTCTAATATTTATAAGGTTTTAGCAGATGATAATTCTGATAGACCTTGCAGTAGAATAAATAAATCATATTCTTCTCAGTATGATGAGGAGATAGCAAAAGCAAAAGTAATAGCAAAAAATGAAACAATATACGTAAACAATGAGAAGATATCTAAAAAAGATATTCTTTTTCAACTTGAAGATAACTATCTTTTGCGTGGGAGTATTGCGTTTCCGCTATATTGCTTGGGATACAATGTGTATAGTAGTAATTTCTCTTGGAATACGTTTGATTTGGAAAGTATTGATTGGAAAAAACTTTATCATATAAGTGAGGTTCTGAACACATATTTTAAGGATGAGACATTGCCAAATAATTTCCGAAAAGCAATGTTGTTATGTCCTAACGATAATAATGAATATATTGATTATGTATATTCACAAAATAAACAAACTAAAATTCCGACCAATGCCTTTTTTGTTAATAGTATAGATTTGCAATATATATTAAGAACAGATAAGGTACAAGATACCAAATGTTGTTTTAAAAATTTAATACTTAAATTAGCAGATAACTCTTTTGAGGAAATTATAAATCAAACTGTTCCTCAAGGAATATCAAATTTACGAAAAAATTTGTTTAAAACGTGGGAAGATAATAAATATAAACCATATATTTATTTTGAAAACGAAACAAAACCATATTTAGAAGAAATAAATTCTGATAAAAAAATTTATTTTAACTAGCAAATAATATTTTTAATTTGCTAAAGAAAAAGGGTATGACCTTATTTCTTTCATTGGACCATAAGAAATAAAATCACTTTTGAAAAACTTTGCACAGAAAAAAATCAAAGTGAATATTAGAAATTTTTTAAAATTAAGTACACCACTTCTCAATGGCAGATATAATTTCTGTTTCATGCAGGCACATTTGTGCAAATTCGGCATAGTTGGGTTCGGCGGATTTTGCGTAGAGTGACGGCAAACGTAAGCGGAAATGAGTTGCAAAGCAACTCCTGCTTCCGCAAGTGAGCCTAACTCGAAGTAGCACGGAACAAAACGAACGACAATTTTGCGCAAGCAAAATAAAGTGAGTGACTGTGGAGTGTGAAGCAATAATCCAAGACAATCCCATCTAGCGCCCCATTACAATAAAAATTACAATAAGAGTTGCAATAAAAATTGTAACTCTTATATTTTAGAATTTTGTCCAATTAATTATATTTCAAACGTTTCGTTGTCGTTATGGCGTTCGACATTATCAAATAAATTCTTAAATTTTTCAGGGAAAAATGTATGTATTGGAACAAGTGTATCTGCATGTATTGCTTTTGCAAACCGTTGCAGAGTTGGAATATCCGCATGTCCAGATGTGTGAATATCTACCATTTTCATATCTTTTTCTTTTGCCAGTTCTATATAATTATTGTATAACTCTTTATATCCTTTCCACATTGAATAAATAAAGATTGCATCTTTGTTGAATAATGAACTATCTTTTAATTTGCTAAAAATCTTCCCGCAAAGAAGAATAACGTATTTGTCCGGATTCTTTTCTATCATCTCTTTTGTAACGTGGTGATGCTTATTAGTATTTTGCTCGAACTTTTTAACATCCATTTTTATAAAACTTGGTAAATGATTATCATTAATTACCATTGTAATCCTGCCTGTATATGAACTCATAACAAGGATTCTGCCACTTTCTTTGCAACTATTATATATTGTCTCTAATCGATCGATATTTTGGGATGAAGTCTGAACAAAACAAACTCCTTTTGTTTGTTTAAATTCTTTTGTGAATTTATCTTGAAGTGATTTTTCTGTTGGATATTTTTTTGATTGATCCCTCCCGAGACAGGAACCTTCCATCAGTAACAAATCAATATCCCTTGGTGCATTTTTTACAAAGTCTTCAAAGAGTTTGGATTTTCTTCCGTGTGCCCTGAAATCTCCGCTGTAAAACAGGCGTTTTCCATCTGATTCTATAAGGAAAGCGTATGAACCACAAGCGGAGTGATCAACCATATAAGGTGTTATCTTAAAAGAACCGATTGAAAACGGTCTGTCTTTTTCTATTATGTGCTGATTATCAAAAGTGAATGCTCCGCGTATATGGTTATCAACGCAGACTTGCATTATATCAGAGGTCTGTTTGCTCATATAAATAGGGATGGTTTTGTCAATATGATTCCCCAGCCCGTAATGATCCTGATGAGGGTGTGAAATCAAAATACCAAGCAAGTCATCAGTCTTTTTCTTTAAACCTTTAATCTTTGGAAGTAAATCCTCCGTGTTTTCTTCTGCATCGAGAGGAAGTCCCAAATCAATAACAAGTCGTTCCCCTGCGGAGTTTGTTAACTCGACAGCAGATCCTCCAATCTCTTTTGCTCCTCGTTTAATACATACTTTAAGAGTTTTTTTTTCAAAATATTTCAAAACTTTGCTCATGGGTATCATGAACCCGTCATATAATCCGTAGCCCATAAGCGACGAGGTTGCAAACAGTGTTTTAAAAGGAATTTTACATTTTGAATCTGATTTGTTTATTTTTTCTATTTCTTTCCTCAATTGTGTGGATCTCGGGTTATAGTCAATCATAACGTAAATTAATTCAGGTTTGGTAAGCGATAAAGTCGGGGTTGGAAAATCTACCTTCCATAATCCGAGTTCTTTTAACTGTTTTATCATTTCCTCTAAATCGCGGCAAAACGTATCTTGTAGTTTGTTTTCTTCCAAATCGTTCAGGAATCTCACTGACGACTCATAATGATCTGCTACTCCAGAATCATTGGCGACAGCATCTGTACCAGCTTTAATCTCTATGAATGCGATTTGCAACCCTTCAGGGTTTCTGTGTTTATTTTGCGGCCAATGTACTGCCAATGCATCAAATCTGCCTGAGCCATTTTGCCCGTACTCAATATCTATCATAAAGTAGTCGGTCTGGCTACAGAGTGCGCTATAATTATTTTCAGTAACAAGAGCCTGCTGAACCGCTTTTTCAAGTTGCTCGCCTTTCTTTTTGTAATTGTCTATACATACTTTTGCATCTTTGAAATATTCTACCCAGTTACCAATCCAAATGTCGTCGTTCGGATTTAACGGCTTATCACAGTCTTCGCTGTATTTTTTATCAAATTCGTAAGGAGGAGTACCTTCTCGCTTAGTTTGCTTAATCTTTAATATTCGCCTGCTCTTATAATAAATACAGACATAATCCCCGCGCAGACACAAGATTAAATTATTATCATCCCTGACAATATTTACGATTTCTGCATATTTTCCGCCATCTTTGAATTCCTTTAAAAACTCCGGGTCTAATGCTCTTTTTCTTAGCTTCATATATTACTCCTAAACAGATTTAGTTATTCTTACTCTAATTTATTTATACATTAAAATCAGACATTTTTGCTCAAATTTTTAATTATTATACTATAATCCGTTTTTGACGTGTATCCTTTTTATAATGTTATTACAATCAGTAAAAAAGGAACAAATAAATGAATAATTATTTTAGCGAAAAATATTGCAAAAAAATTTATGATTTACGCCTCCTTCGATTAATAAAACTTTACAATAAGTGATAGACTTCGCCATGATTTCAGTAAGAAACAATTTTAATAATATCTTTTTGTACTTTTGTCATAATTTTTATCCTTTTGTCTCAATTATAAAAAACTCAACATGCCTTGCAACTCTTTTATGCTATCATTAGAACATGGTAGATATTGATTTAGATGAATTTCGCAAAATAATGGCAACGGGAAATATCGTTGAAGATGAAATGCTTAAGACTTTCAATATATTAAGTCAGGAAGCATTAAAGATTACAATGGAAATAAACAACAAGTACCACACCCCGGAAGAAATTGTTGAATTGTTTTCGACTCTTACTGGCAGAAAGGTCGATAAATCCTTCAGGCTTTTTCCTCCTTTCCATACCGATTGCGGAAAAAATATTAAAGTCGGGGAAAATGTTTTTATAAACGCCTGTTGTAAATTCCAAGACCAAGGCGGGATTGAAATCGGAAATGGTGTTTTAATAGGGCATAACGTAACACTTGCAACATTAAACCATGATGAAAGACCAAGCCACCGCCAAAATATTTACCCCAAACCTATCAAAATCGGCAATAATGTTTGGATAGGTTCTAACGCAACAATTTTACAGGGTGTAACAATAGGTGATGGTGCAATAATTGGAGCAAATGCAGTCGTTACAAAAGATGTCCCTAAAAATACGGTAGTCGCAGGTGTGCCTGCAAAAATCATTAGAAAAATAAAAGGATAATAAAGAATGAACATAATTAAAGCAATCACAAAAAGAGGGTTAGAGCTTAAAGGTGCAATATATGGTGATAATTCAAATGATACCGTTTTGATTATGATGACAGGGATTTCATCTAATGTTTTTCAAAATGATTTACTTGATGCAACAGGAAAACTTTTAAGTCAAAACGAAATAACAACAATAATAGGACATGCAAGTGATTCGTTCTCTTGTTTTTCATTTACAGACCATTCCACAGGAAGGCCAAGATTTACAGGAACTTTTGAGGCTGATTTCGATATGGTTTATGAAGATGTTGAAACCTGGGTTTTGAAAGCAAAAGAGATGGGGTTCAAAAGAATAATTCTCGGTGGACACTCGCTCGGCTCAAATAAGATTATAAATTATCTCGGGAATACAAAGGATGATTATATAGATTATTATATCGTTTCTGCTCCTATTGATATTATGTATTGGAAAACAGTTATGCCAAATGTGGAAGAAAGTATTTCTATGGCTCAGAGTTGGGTTAAAACAGGAAGAGGGGATGATATTCTTCCAATGTTATTCGGTGGGTTTTCGCCAATGACGGCAAACACTGTTCTTGGATTTTTTAATGCCAAGAACCTTAAAAACTGCCCTGTTTTGAGTGGGGAGGGTGAAACAAATTCTCTATATAATATTAAACCAAACGGAACATTTATTATCGGTTCCAAAGACTCAGTCACAGGTGATAGCCCGAAAGAGTTTATGGAGCAGTTGAACAAATGGACTAAACGTCCAAATGATAATCAGGTTATAGAGATTGAAGGAGCAAGTCATATATTCTTTGGCAAACACGACATCTATGCCGAAACTGTACTGAATTGCATACAAAATCATTTCCAAAAAACAAAAGTTTATAGAAAAATAATATGAAAAAGTGCAAAATAACAGTATTAAAAACCACATTTGATAAAGAACTTGCGGATGAATACGGTGTCGAAGGTCTTGGTGCTTGTCCTTTTCTTAAAGTCGGACAGACATTTTATGCCGATTGGGAATGCCCTGAAGGTTTTTGCAACGAGGCTTGGAAAGCAATTTATTATAAAATTATCAAACGTGTACGGCTACGTATTTCTTATTTCTTCCTCCGCAGATCTTAAAATGCTTTCGACATCAGAACCTATAACATCAAGATTTTCAGCTTTTATACAAGAAACATCTTTTATACCGTAGAAATTATTACACAGAGATTTTATATAGCCTAGACCGTATTCATCATTGAAAATTTTACCGCCGGAAGTTGTTATATAGTACAATTTTTTTGCTTTACATAACCCGTATGGAATCCCATCAGCCGAGTATTCAAAGGTTAAACCTATAATATTTATGGCTTCAATATAACACTTTAAAGAGGCAGGGAATGACAAATCCCAAAATGGTGCAGCTATTACAATAGTATCTGCCATGGCAAAATCTTTTGCATAATTAAAAATCGGGTTATCAAAATTTTTTGATTCTGCCAGTTTAGTCCTTAAATCAAGAGTTTTATTATCTAAAGGAAGAATTTTTTCTTTTTCCAGATTTATTTCTTTTATTTCATCATGAAATTTTTTTAGCAAACACTCTGCTAACCGTTTTGTCCTTGACTCTTTTCTGACACAAGCATTGATAAATAATATCATAATTCCTTCTCTTTTATAAACTATTTAAACATTATTATCTTAATGATAGCACAAATTTCACACATAAATTTCGGTTATTATTATACATATTGTCAGGCAATGCCTGACCTACCACCTATTCTACTCATTACAACAAAACCTTTTTGTGTTATTATGAAGACTGGGAGTTTTATATATAAATAAAAATGAAAAAATACACTAAGAAATATAATGTAATCCTTGATAATATGGATTTATTTGAATACAGACTAAGACCGATTTCAGCGATAATGTACCTTCAGGACGCTTTTGCAAGATATACGGCAACTAAAAAAATGGCAGCGTATGATCTTTTTTCTAAAAATCAGTACTGGGTTGTTGCGGAAATCAATATGGATTTTCCCGAGCCATTACCTTTTTGGTCTGAAGAAATTGAGATAAATGTCTGGTTTTCAGAAATATCAAAATTAAAAATCTATATAGATTATGAATTAACACATAAAAATAAACCGTTTGCCAAAGGTAATGCACTATGGTTTTTACTTAGCAGAGAGAGTCAAAGACCTGTAAAAGCAGATGAGGTTGCAGAAAAATTTGAAGTATGCAAGGAACTTACATTAGGCGAACACAAAAAATTTGTATTACCTCCATCAACAGAATTTTATTCAAAAATCGAGCATACAAACAATTTATCGGATATAGACTTCAACAGTCACGTCAATAACAAAAGCTATATAAATCTTGCTGAAATGACTGTTCCGGAAGAATTCCGAAAAACGCATAAATTGAGAAGTCTGAACATAAGATTCAATAAAGAAACTTTCCTCGGAGACACTCTGATTTGCACTGCTAACAAAACAGAAAACCCGAATCAATTTACCCACACAATAGAAAAAGACGGTGTTTCTGTCTGCGACATTTTAACGGTTTGGGGAGAAAGAAACAGCACAGACAATATTATTGATTGTAATTTAGATGTAAAGGGGTAAATAGTCTGTGGGGTAAATATATAATTTTTCAGAGTTCAAAAATTTACGCCCTACGCACTATATTTATGTTATAATACTTCACGTTATGAAAATTTCTGAAATTCAAACATATCATAGTTTGCAGTTTGCGGGGAATAATACCGCAAAAGTTGAAGGAGTTGTTTTTAAAGGAACACCTAAAAATGCAGATTTATTTGTCAAAGATAAAAAAAATCTTTCGATTCCGTATGAAATCAGATCAAAGATTGAAAAACAAATAAGAAAATTTCAAAGAAAACAAACTTATGACAAATTTAATGCTTTGCAAAAAGAAAAAGATATAAAATATAAAGGAACACTTGGCTAGCAAACAGGTTAGGGTTTATGAATCTATTTGTTAACGCATTTTTATTGGTTAATATATTCCCTTATCTCATCTAATCTTTGCCCGACATCAGAGATGCCTAAATCGTACATTCTTTGCAGTTTTTTTCTGTCTTTTTCTACTCGTTTCATTTTGACTAACTCAGAGGGACGCAGAACAATAATCTTGTTTTCAGCCTCATATTTTTCTATCAAATCCATTGTATCGTTATATTCTTTGTAATAATTTTTTGCTGTTTCAACCAGTCTTGGATATTTACCGTAAACAATTTTATAAGGAAGATACGACTTTTTCTTTCTGTATCCTAAGGGCCTTGTTAAAATAACAATAATTTTTTCGTAGTTTGATTCGATTACTTTTTTAAAAGGTACGGCATCACTCATTGCACCATCTAAGTATAAATTTCCGTTTACTTCGACAGGTTTTGATACAAAAGGCATAGAACCAGATGCTCTGAAATATTCTAAGTCTTTGTCAGCATCATCAATTTTTATATATTCAGGACACCCCGTCTGCATATTAGTTACAACAGCGTAAAACTCAACAGGGTGATTTTTGTACGTTTCAAAATCAAGCCGGTCTAATTCATAGACAAGTTTTCTGAAACAAAAATCTCTGTTCATCACATCACCTGTGGTAATGAGGGAATATAATCCCATATAATTTTTTTCGTGTGCATATTTCAGATTGTATCTCAGGGCACGCCCTATCTGACGAGATTTGTAGTTCAGTCCGAACAAGGCACCTGCTGACACACCATATATGACATCGACATTTATATCCTTCTGCATAAAAACATCAAGAACGGCTGCCGAATACAAGCCTCTCATTGCTCCGCCTTCCAGTATTAATGCTGTTTTGTGCTTTGTCATAATTTTGTTCCCTAACACTTATTTTATAATAAAAAATGTTTCTATCATACTTGTTTGCACATGAAGCATGTTTTATGTATCATTAACATAATGTGTATCTTGCACAGTAAGATTATTTAAATCAACAGACTAAATTTTTCAAGGAGAATAATACCCATGCATATTGATGCAATTAATAACAATTTCAATACAAACAGTAATAATCTCCATTTTGGCAGACTGATAAAAGACAAATCTGTTCGACCAATAATCAAAAGTATGTCAGAAAGTGACAGGCTTGAATTTAAACAAATTGAAAAACGATTTGCCAAATCAAAGTTTTGGGATGTTAAAATTTCCGGCATCGGTGACAAGTTTAAAGAATTTAAGTTTAAATTTATAGATAAAAAGAATAAAAATAACGTTATAACCGAAGGTATTCATCCATACAATCAAAAAGATAATACTATCAAGTGTTATTCTATTATCTATGGGCCTGAAAATGCAGCATCAAGCAATTTAGAAACATTACAATTAAAATCAGAAAAACGTGCAAAGGAACTTTTTGATCAACACCATCAAAATAACTTGTACACAAGAAATCTGGGATACAATGTAACCCCGCTTGAAAGCCTTAAAATGAAAGAAATTGAACTCCGTATGCTGGAAGAATCTTCTCAAATCACTCAAGGAAAACATAAAGTTTCTAAAGTCGATACTAATGTTCATACAAAATCAACAACCGGCAATAATTTTTCAATAGACGAAAAAATAGTGATAAGTTAGTTATCAGCATTCAAAGATATTTAAACAAATATATTATTGATTTAAGAATTTAACGAGCATGTTTTGGAAATCCTTATAGTACGGCTTTTCGATAAACACAACGTGCGAACCGCCTTTGATAATTTTCTTAGAGGAACTTTTTGGTAATCGGGCAGATTTTATCAACTTGTAGTTCAGATAAGGATCTTTATCCCCATGTATAATAAGTGTCGGAGTTTTTAGCAGAGATAAATCAATAAGCTTTTGGGATTTATCAACACAAATATCACATCTCCCGCCGTTAGGACTTGTATCTTTGTCATAACGCCAACATTTAGAACACCATAACTCAACAACTATCGGATCTGTAATTGTATAGTCAATCTTCCCGATTTTATCACGTTGAAAATCTTCTGCTGCGTGCTCCCACGTATTATGATGAAACGGCTCTTTTACATCAAACTTTCCTATTCCGCTAAGGATAGGCGCATACAAAACTAATTTATTAAGCCGTTCGGGATGTTTTGAAGCATATTTGCTTGTTGTAACTGTTCCCCAACTCCAACCGAGCAAATCTATTTTATCCTGACCTGTTATCTGAATAATTTTTTCGACAGCTGCATTGATATCCTCCGCAGCATAATCGGAATCAGGCAAAAATCCGTCTGTTACAGCCTCAGAACGACCATACCCTGCAATATCAAGACTCCATACAGCATAACCCCCTCTTGCCAACGCACGCGCAAGACTGTAATCTTTATAATTAATATCGAATTCCTGAGAAGAATACGTTACACCATGGATAAGAAGAATATTTTTCTTTGGGTGCATTCCTGATACTTCCATTCGGTCCAGATGGAGCTTTACATTGTTACGCACTAACGGATACTCTCTGTATTCATACAAAACAGTATTTGCTGACTTGGCTTTCGCAAATGACACAGACGAAAAATTCAAAATCAGAGTGAACACAACAAGAACTATTCCGAATATTTTTAATAATTTTTTCATAAACTCACCGTAATTTATTCCTTAGCGTTGTTATCTGACATCAAAATCGAAATAAGTATCTTTATACGGTTCGTCTTTGTAGGTAAAATGCCACCATTCGGACTGAATACCTTCAAACCCTGCCTGGGTCATTGCATCTTTTAAAATTTTTCTGTTCTTTTTTTGTTCTCTTGTCAACTTTGTATAATCAGAATTAGAACTTCTTGCAAATAAATCAAAAGTTCCGCCCATATCAACATACGAGCCGTCCATTTTTACAAGAGTTAAATCTATTGTACTCCCTCTTGTATGGCTTGATTTTGTTGCTATGTATCCGCCTTTTACCAAATCAGATTTTTTCAAATCAGGATAAAAACTTTTATTCCCGTCATCTTTCGGATTATTTATCCATTCAACAAAATTATCAACTGCTTTTTGCGGTCTGTAAGCATCCCAGACCAAAATACGATATCCCTGTTTTCTTAAAATATCAGCAGCTTTTACAAGTGCCTGTAAGGATTCTTTTGTCATATAAGGTACAGGTGCTTCATAACCTCTGATACGCTTTCCTGTGAAGTTATTGGCAGAATAATATCTTATATCATAAGCCGCGTCATCAATAACCGCTGAAACCTTGTCAAACCCGCTTTTGTCATAAGATATTTCACTCGAAATAACTGGGCTGACAAGCATAAATACTGAAAATAATATTAGAAAAATTTTGTTCTTCATAAATACCCCCTGCATAAAATATACAACAAATTTGAAAAATGTTCATTTATTTCCTTCCGAACGTTGCATGTTGTCGCAATTTTCGATAAAATGAAACCAAGCATTATTTAGGGGGTAATATGGATAAAGATTTTTTGGAATTGTTTTCTCATCTGAACACACAAGAGGTTTATGAGCCTGATATGTACGGACTTGTTGAAGAAATTCACTCACTCATCAGGTACAACATAAAAAAATCTATCCCAAACGCCGTAAGAAGATTTTATGAATGTTTTCTGTACAGGTGCCAAGCCGAATCTGAAGTTTTTGAACTCATTTATCATAAAGATAAGGAAAGAAGCGGAGTGAACATTCCCAGAACTTCAAGAGCACTTTTCAAAAATGATATGGAATACTACAAAAAAAATGTTCAAAAATTTATAAGCCCTCTTAATAACGGCTCGCACTGGATATCTGATACAGACACAACAGAATATACTTATGACGAAATTTATACATCAGACAGAAATAAACCGGCATTTAAAAAACGGAAAGACCGCTTTGAAAGACCGGGTTATGCTGCTCTTAAATCAAATGACCAGAGAACTTATGTTAATATGCTGATTAATCTTTGGAACTGGTATGCAAAAAATATCCGAAATCTTGACGAAAAATATTTGATTACAGACACTTATTCTTTACCTAAACCTTTTAATAAAATTTTAGAAGATACCCAAAACGAATTGGCATCAAGAAAAGATCAGATACAAGATCTGAAAACAAAACTTGAAAAATATGAGGAAGAAGATCAGCCTATTGACGCTGACTCTCTCGGTAAAGACATATATAACACAATAAAACTGTTTAACGAAAACCATATTTATTGCACACATAAAGCTGTTGCATTCTTCCTTTTAGGCACCCGAATTGCCCAGACAGAATTTTGCAAACTTGATAGATATGAAGACTTTGGAAAATATTCACGCAACAAATTTTCTGAATTTGAGTACGATTTGGCAATACAAACCCTCATATCACAGGAACAAATCGTACAAGATGACGTTTATTTCAGAATATGGGATAAAAATGCGAATATTTTTGTCAAATTATACAAAAGACTGACAATGATTTTATCAAGACCAAAATCAACAAGACAGAATATTAATCAAAAGTACGTTATAGCCCTGCAAAAAGCAATTACATCTCACCAAAAAGTCAGGGTAAAATACACAAAAACCGACAGAGCAACAAACAAATCTGTTACTTCGGTAAAAATTCTTACCCCTGTGATTATGGTTCCGAAAGAAAGTATGAACGTCTTGGAACAACTGCGTGAAAGTTTTAATAAAGATAACCCTGCAGAAATCTATAAAGAATCTGAGAAGTTTAACTTTACGGAAAATCTGTATTACCTTGGCGCAATAGATGACGAAGAAAAAAAAAGTGACGAAATAAGAACGTACAGACTTGACGGTATCAGAAAAGTTAAAATTATCTAATAAACCGAAAATTATTACTTATCTTTTCTCATTACATTATCAAGTAGTTTAAACTGCATAAGCCTTGCATCTCTCGAAAGTTCCCCCGGGGCATAAAAGGACTCTGCTGCATTTTCCAAATTTTTACAACATTTCACTTCGGAATATTCTTTCAGCCTGCACGCACACATATAACCTTCAAGTCTGTCATACAAAGGATCTTTATGAGGAATATAACTCATTATATTCGCCATCTGAATTCTTGGATTTTTACCCAGTAATAAATTTGAAGTTAACAAATTATATCCGCCGTGCAGAGATGAACCGGTATAACAATAATCAAGAAGCACATAATATTTCCCGGATTCGTTTACTTTATCCGCACTCAAATCAATCGAATCAAGATATTTTTTTAAACTGCTTAATTCCTCAGTCCCTTCAAGATTTACGATTTTCCACTTATCAATAAAACGGTTAGCCCTTGTCATTGGTAAATATTTAACCTTATCTTCCCCCGCTTTATACCCAATTACCTTTGCGATAGATGCTGCCGAACGGCCGAGAGAAATAATTACCCAGTTATCTTTATCATATTGTAAATTTAACCCGTCGATTATCATATCTGATGCAACATCGTGTGTTTTTTCTATATCTCTGAGTTCTTTCCAGGACGAATCTGCATAAAGTAATTGAGAGCACTCCAATCTCAGTTTATTTATGAAATCGGGGGACAGTTTTTTATATTCTTCAACACTAAATTTGCTCAATTTATCAATGGCACAGTTTTGAACTACACTCGTAAACACAGGTGTATAGTAATTTGTCGTTATATTTGAAGAATTTTCATTAACACCACATTTTGAATAATCTCTCTGATTATTTTTGTACGTGTTTATATAATTCGTGTTTGTAATTTGAGAAATCTTCATATTGGCTAAAGGTTTATAAAGAAAATTTTTTGTCATTTACAGAAAACAACTTTACCAAAATAAAAAAGAGGCTGATAAATTCAGCCTCTTTTTATGTTTATTCTTTTCAGATTTTATTACACATTTCCGTTTGTCCAGTTAGTATTTTCGTCAAATACATTAAGGACTGCAGCAAGTGCATCAGTATTACCTGATTCTAATACCGCCTCAACACTGTCGAAAGTACCGAATTGAGATTTTGTACTGTCAGCATTTAACCATTCGGCAACCTTAGAAGCAACAGTTACAATATCATCTGATGTTATAAACCAGCCATCGTTTGCGTAAATTTTTTCAACCCCGCTACCAAATTTGGCAAGTTTATCTTTTCCGAGGAATAATAATGCTTCCGTTTTTTCATCAAAGTCACCTTCACTATCGTGTGCATCCTTATCACCCCAATAATCAATATCTATTCCAATATCGTTATTTTCTTCCGGATTTTCAAGAAAATAATTTCTGTCATCACTTGTCACAATTTTAACTTCCTGAAGTGAATTTACCATCAGACTGACGACATCATGCTTATTTCCGTCTGTTATTGTTTCGATTTTGGCAATTTCAGTTCCCCAATCCTTATAATCCTTAGTAACATTAAAGATTAATTTCAGGTCACCATGTGCTTTATCTTTGATATTCAGAACATCATTATCACCCGATTCGTCATAGAGTTTTGAGAACTGATTGTCATAATATGTATGATAAGTATCATCTGTTTTAAAACCATATACTTTAATATCGCTTATGGCAGATTGAGCATAATAAGTACCGTCACCCGATGCGTAAGAAACGACTTTATCATAAACACCTAAGGTTGTATCCTGATTTCCGTCTGTTATATGAGTATAAACGGTCGGTTCAATATTAACCGTATCATACTGTGCAGGGTCAACATTGTAATTATCTGTGTTATTAATTACTTCACCCTCATCTTCCGCCCAATTACTGCCTATCATAACTACATCGTTACCTTTATCGCCGTTTATGGTTATCGGTTCGGCATCTTTGAATTTAGTCTTGTCGGTAACATAAATATCATCATGTTTTACGGTACCGACAACTTTTCCGTCAGTGAGAACGTTTTCTATCTTGTTTCTGTTTACGAGTGCTTCAAGTTTGTAAGTTTTTGAGCCGACTTTTATCTTTTCAACACTTGTTTCATCCTGATTAAAGACATAAGTATCACCATCAGCAACAACTGCACCTTTAATCAGTGCATAATCAGATTTATCCTTACTGTAATATATTCTCATATCGTACAGTGCTCTTCCTTCATCGTCATACTCACCCGATTCAACAAAACCGATGTTTATGCTTGTACCTTTTTTGAATACCAAAGTATCAGAGCCGTATCCGTTTTCGATTGTATCAATACCATCACCTGCGTACATATAAATAGAGTTTTTGCCGTCGCCTGCGTTTATAGTATCGTTACCTTTGCCTGCATAGATTTTATCGTTTTTAGCTTTACCTGAAACAGAATCCGCCGAATAAATATTTTCGTTCAAATCAGTACCCTTGATAGTACCCGAACCTGTAACATTCAAACCAAGTCCGTATGTATCAAGTGCTTCTGACAGGTTATAATCATTTATCGTCTTTGTAGAATATTTACTGCCTGACAGGAACCAACCGCTTGCTGTAAATGACGAATTTGTGCCTGCATTTGATATAACCAAATCATTTCCGGTTTTTGTAAGGGCATATATCTTTTTACCCTCTCCGTCAGTATTTCCTATATTTGCTATTGAAATATCATTTGTTGTATTTTTAATTTTTTCTTCCGCAAGCACAATATTACCAAAGGTATCTGAAGTGAGCGCTATTGTATTTTCGCCGCCGCCTGCTTTGATAGTAGTTGTACTTGTACCTGAAATAGTGAATGTATCATTACCATTACCTGTAATCAGAAGATTTTTACCTGTACCACCAACGGTAATATCATTTTTACCGGCACCCGCTTTCACTGTTGTGACTGCTTTACTGAATTGAGTAGTATCACTTGTGTTCACAATGGTAATCGCATCATCGCCCGAACCTGAGGTTATTGTATTCGTATTATGTGCGTTTTCCAAAACAATAACATTTTTACCTTCTCCTGCATTAATAGCATATTTTATCTTTGTCGGATCAAAATCAGCTGCAGGAGCACCAATAGCAGTTGCCTGAACAGCAAGTGCATCAATATTGATTTCATCGCCAAGTCTTGTACCAGTTAAAGTTGCTGTTTTCTTTTTGTTAACCCATTTTAAATCACTTTCATCATAATCAATTAAAGTTGAATTATTCAAATCTTTCAAAGGAATTTCACAATCATTTGTGAACTTTACACTTCCTTTAGCTCCTGTAACATCTGATTTAACAAAATTTGCCAGAGTAACAGAACCCTTATCTCCCATATTTATAACCAAATCAGTATTTTTTGCTCCGCCAACCGTGTATGTAACAGCTTGTCCGTTTGTTGCAGAATAATCAAGAGTAAGTTCTTCGCCTTTGGTTAATTTAACTACATCATCCCCGCCTGAATGGTAAATCGTATTTTTGCCTGCACTGCCTGTAATTGTATCGTTACCTGTCGTACCGGTAATCTTGTCATCACCTGCAAGTGTATTAATAGTAAGTCCTTTTTTATCCTCTTCCACTGCGTATGTGTGCATATCAACAGTATCGTCCCATATTGTACCTGTTACAACGTCACCATCTGCTTTATCAGGGGTAGTTATCGTATCTGCCTCAATCACACCTATGACATAACCTATCCTGTTGTTTTCTTTATCATATTTGCTTCCATCATCAGTAGTATAATACAGGTTTTGCAGACTGTTGCAATTGTTAAGATTAATTGTCACATATTCTTCATCATTACCTGTGTACATTTCAAGTGTAACTGTGCTTCCTTTTGCTTTTATTGATTTATATGCACCTTCTTCATATTTTGTATTTATTTGAAGAGTAGAAACTCCTTTTAAATTATATGTGTTGGTTTCTTTTAATTTTCTTACATCAATTGTGAATGTCTTACCCATATTATGTCCTCACTTTTATAAACTAGTCCGCATAAAAATATTATATATCTATTATCCGATTTTACAAGTTTGATAAGAACATATTATAACTAATCACATGACAGGAATATATCCCTATTTACCCTTATTATTTACCCCCCCCTATAATTTACCCCTGTCTCTTTTGCGGGGAAGTTCAAATGTATTGGTTCTGTCAGCTTCATTTCCGTATAGCATATTTGAGCCGATTCCTTTATTTTTTGCTTTAGTCTGGAGTGCCTTCAGGTTAGTTTCTTTCAGATAAACATCAACAAGCACATTATTTCTGTGCGGGCAAATATTTATTATTCTGAACGCGTTCGGATATGAAACCAAAGACGGAGTACTTATATACAAAACGTTGTGTTCCTGAAAAATCTTTGTTGCGTGGTAATGACCGGAACAAACTATTATCGGGTTATCATATTTTTTGAGCAGAAGTTTCACTTCATAACTGTTAATAAGTCTGTGATGTTCGCTCGGGAACGGTTCTATCAAAGGCACGTGGGTAAAGATGATAACAACATCACCTTTTGAATCGTCAAGTTCTTTTTTAAGCCATTTGAGTTGTTCTTCCGAAACTTCACCCTGAGAAGTCATTCTGTAATCAATAATGGTATCAAGACCTATAACTTTATACCCTTTTTTCGGACAGAAGGAATAATAAGGAGTTGTAAAGTTGAAATTCGGGTTATGTCCGTTCAGTATGTCAAAATACAGTTTTTTATCCAGTCGTCCGCTGTGAGAAATATCGTGATTACCAAACACGACATACCATGGTCTGCACAAAAGGTTTGCGTGTTTTATAAAGTCCAGAAGTTGTTCTTCTCTCGGAAGATTAACCATATCTCCGGTAAACATTATAAAATCAACATTTGGTGTATTATTAACCTGACAAACCGCATCATCAAGCAGTTGGGCAGATTCGCTCAAAAGTTTGAAAGAGGTATCCTTCTCAAAATTTGAATAATGTACATCACTAATCTGTGCAAATCTCAGGTTAGATGAATTAGCGCCACAGCCCTGTGTACCTATCACACAAGCCAATATTAAAACCAAAACCAAACTGAACAATTTGGCAAAAATTGTTGCGTCTTTCTTATTACTCATTATTTAAAAGCGTTCTCCATTTCAAGTTTTGTCTGGTTTATACCCTGCAAATCGTCGGTTAAATCGTATATTTTCAGTTTTTCAAGATACAGCTCTTTAACCTTTGGATATTTTTCTATCCCCTGATTAATCATTAATAACGCAGCGTTTTTACTGTCAGAATCAAGCAGAATACCGCTCAAATCTATATAATCCTGATATTTTTCAGGTTTGTAATTTTTCACCAAACCCATATACTTATTGTAACTCAGATTATCTTTCAGAGTATTGTACACCTGCGCTAGATTGTAGTAGTAGATTACTCTGCTCTCAGGCAGTGAAATTGCTTTATTGATATTGATTATTGCCTTGTTAAAATCGTGCAGATTGTAGTAACACATCCCGATATAGTTATAAATCTCAGGAGGGGTATCGGAAGTAACCGAACTGTTGAACGCATCAAGAGCGTCTTGTATATCTTCGTTCTGATAATTTATTCTGCCTAACTCTGTTCTGTATTCTCTGCAGTTAGACATACTGATTGCTTTATAAATACTTTCTTTTGCTTTTGCGAAATTGTTCATATAAACATAATTTTTTGCCATCAGATAGTGAGCATAATCATCCTTCGGGTTAAGCCCCAAATAGTAGTTCAGTGTAGCATTTGAGCCTGCAAAATCTATATTATCAGACTTTATTTTTGCTATTTTTAAATATGCAAGATTATACTTAGGGTTTATTCTGATAACCTCTCTGTAATTCTTCAGAGCCGTTTCGTAATCGTCTGTTTCTCTGTAATAATCACCCAAAAGCATACAGGTACAGAAGTCTTTCGGGTTCAGCTCCTGCGCCTTCAAAAGGGTTGAATAAGATTTTTCGTTATTTCCGGACTGCTTGTAAATCTGTGCAAGATTATCGAGCGGAATTGTAAAGGTCTGATTAATCGAATTTGATTTCAGGAACGCATCTTTTGCCTGATTAAGCTTGTTTTCAGCCCAATACACAAGTCCGAGCGTATTATACGCTCTGAAATTATTCGGATCAGCCTGAACTGATGCCTTCAAACTTTCCTCAGCCGTAAGATAATCTTTTGCTCTGTAAGAATCCAGACCCTGCTTGTAATAAGTATCAGATGCCGATACCCCCGTCTGAACATAAGGCACGTCAAATATTAACGGCTTATCTATGTCAGGCAGCTTCTTTGAAAAAGTCGGAGGGCTTAACTTAATCTTAAACCCTATTGCTTCAAGATTTCCCGGTTCAAGCTCAAGAATCTGATTAATATATTCAAGTGTCTTCTGAATATTACCTTCACGATAATAATTCTGAGCAATGTCAAAATAGTCGTCAGTGACGTCACTTCCGTATCCCGGAATTGCCAGCAATGACAATACAACACTCCCCAAAATCAATTTCTTCTTAAAGCAATCCATAAAATGATTATACTATAATTTGTACTTATTACAAATTTGTAACGAAAACTAATAATTACTGTTATGATTTCAGCAAAAAAATTTATTCGTGAGTTTTGTCTAAGTATGAATATATTCAAACTTGCGAACAAAAATACGATTGTAAATATTAATACACGCGTGTCGAACACGGCACGGTTACCATTGTCCGTGGTAAAAGGAACAACCGAACAAAGAAGAATACTTTCGCAACAGTACTCAGATGAGTTGAGAGAATATCTTGAACAAAATTCATACGGTCCAAGTTGTCTTGTTGAGGCCTACAAAGACGGTATTAACAGTGTGCTGAGAGGAAATAAAATAAACGTTAATATCCTTCCTTTAGAACAAAAAGGTGCTAACGGCTCAATTGTAAAGGATCTAAAGATAACACAACGAACTTTAAATTCTGAAAAAATTGTAATAGAAAACGCAGATTCTGCCATAGCAGGTTATAACATATACCTTCCGCTTACAAACGATAACAAAATTATCACGGATAAATACGTTGCTTTGCACGAAGCCAGACACCTGTTCGACTACATCTGTAACCCGAAAACAATAAGTATGCGCTCATATAATTTTATGTTTGAAGAAGAGAAATCTAACTCTTTTTTCAGAATATATGATGATTTCACAAAAACCTACAAACCACTTCAGTCAGACAGCCATTTTGCCGAAAATATCAGAACTGAATTATCAAATTTTACTGATGAAGAAGCTATCAACGTACTTCAGGCATCAAGAAACGTAATTACATCAGAAATGAATGCATATAAAGACCAGATAAACTATCTAAAGAAAAACCCGTTCAGAAATGCGCCTTCATTATTTGGCTGTTATGACTTTGTGTATAATATGAGATACAGCAAAAAATATCAGCTTGCGAACGAACTTCTTGCAGAAAAACTGAAAACCGCAAGAGAAGAATTACGCTCAAAAACCACATTACAAAAAGATTAGTTGATATCCCATCTTCCGCAGGTACCGCCCCAGCGTGCAATAATATTACCTTGTATATCACTTATTTTTTCAACATGCGGAGGTCCATCATAACCTTCCACAATAGTGATAACTTCACAGTTATTAGAACAACCCGTACATTGACATGTTATTGACTGGAAGTTCATATTACCTACATTCCAGCCCTTGAAGGTTGTTTCATTTTCGGTATACTGATGGTTTTCCATTGCCAAAAGCGCCGCACCTATCGCACCCATTGTCTGGTGATGATCAGGAACAACAATTTTTGTTTCCAAAGCTTCTTCGAACGCTTTAACCATGCCTGTATTAGTGGCAACACCACCCTGGAAGGACACAGTCGGCAGAAGTTCTTTACCCAAAGCCAGATTGCTCAGATAGTTTCTGACTAATGCCTGACAAAGCCCGTAAAGCAAATCTTCAACAGGATAACCCAACTGCTGTTTATGAATAAGGTCAGATTCGGCAAACACACCGCAACGTCCTGCGATACGCGCAGGGTTTTCAGATTTCAGAGCCGTTTCGCCAAAAATCTCAATAGGTACATTCAGACGCTGAGCCTGATGGTCTAAGAAACTGCCCGTTCCTGCCGCACAAACCGTATTCATAGCGAAATCAGTAACAATACCGTCACGCAGGATAATAATCTTACTGTCCTGACCGCCTATTTCAAGAATAGTCTGAACCCCCGGGATATTTGTTGCAGCAGCAACAGCGTGAGCCGTAATCTCATTCTTTACTATATCCGCACCGACAAGCGCACCTGCAAGGTTTCTGCCCGAACCTGTCGTTCCGACACCCTTTATATCATATTCTCTGTTTGCTGCGTTTGCCTGTTCTAAAATCTTGTTTAAACCTGTTTGTACAGCTAATACAGGTTTCCCCGCTGTCTTTAGCATATAAGAATCAATATACTGACCCTTTTCATCCACTACTGCCAGCTTTGTTGTAACGGAACCAACGTCTATTCCTAAATATGATGTTATACTCACGATATCCCTTCCTTATATTTTTCCTTATTGTAGCACAAACATATCACCAAAAATAAATAATCGCTCAAACAGAAAAAAAGGAGTAAAATTACTCCTTTTTTATTATATAAGATTTGGTTTCAAACAACTAACAATAACAGCCATACGGGTTTGGTCCGAACAACTGACCTGCGAAAATATCATTTTCTGTAAAACTTGTATATGGTGACATCAACACATTGTTTGCACCCTGAGACATTTGATTAGCAACCGTCATTGCCAAAGCATAATCGTCCATATAATTACCACCGCCTGCAGTCGCCTGATACTGAGCCAAAATTGCAGATGCCGCATTTGTCGGATTTGGATTAATCGGCTGATTATAACCTGCCGGATTAGTACCGAATAATTGTGCACCGAAGAAATCATTTGCCATTGAAGTACCCATATTTGCATACGGATTGTTTTGATTTGCAGCAACCTGCTGCTGTGCTGAAACATTTGAAACCATAATTAACCTAACCTTTAAAAATAAATTAATAAACTAACCTTACATTTTAAAAAAGTTTTTCAAACCATGATAATTGCCCGTTTTCAGGATTATGTTAAGTTTTGTAACAAAGCATCACAAAAGGAGCTGAAAAGGGGTTACAAAACGCGAAAAATTTGGTACATGTATATTGTGTAGATATGAATTTAGTTTATCCTACATTTACCGTTTAGATTGTTGTGCAGAAGTAAAGGCTTGTAAATGGTTTCAGCTGTAAGTTCAATTAATCAGTATCAGATGAGCAGAGATGATTTAGAAATAATCAGACGTATGCAGTCACTCGGGCTTGCTCCTTCAGGGAACAAGGGTATTGATATGCAAAGACTTCAGACTGCAGAAATCAGAAAAAAACAGTCCACTCTTGCACCTAACTCTGAACAGGGTTTAAGAAAATTAGAAGGTACAGGCAATGAGTTTTCGTCTGTCTTCAACAGTATCGGTGTAAATGGGGTAAATTCAGATGTAAATGGGGTACGTGACCAACAATTCGGTTTGATAAATAATGACTCGGTTGCCCAAATTACTGATAAGAGCAACAAATATGCTATGATAGGCGCTTCCCAGCTTGCAGAGCTTAATAAACTTAAATTAGGACTCATCGCATAGGATGGTAAATATAGGGATTAATCTACTACGGTCATACTGAAGACTGCAATATAGCAGATCCGAAGTATCTCTTATCCTTTTGATTCTTTGGCATAAAGCCTCAGAATAACAAAAAATTCATTTACCCTTAATTTACCCCCCCTAAATATGTAAATATTTATTTAATATGTCCGTTTCTGACATAAAAGTATGATACTATGAGGTTAAGAAGGGAAAATAGGTTATGAAAAAAGCCTCAAACAAAGACGTAAGCTCAGTTATAAATAAAAGAATAACCTTTGTGCAAGGGTTTATCTCTTTTGTGTTTTTTATTCTTATAGTATATCTGTTCAGTATTCAGGTTCTTGATTTCAGCGGATACAAATCAAAAGGTATAGCTATCAGAACAACCGATAACCAATCTCTGAGAGGTGACATCCTAGACAGAAACGGGGTTAAACTTGCAACTGACGAAATAGTTTATGAGATTTATGCCCACCCTACACAATATTCCGCAAAATACCCTCCGGAAGTTTTGGCAGACAAACTCGCACCCCTTATGGGAATGCCGAGAAATGAATTGCTGGCAAAACTTAAATCAAAAAAACATAATATTATCACGATTAAAAAGAATGTTGACAGACTTACCGCAGAAAAGGTACGAAATGAAGGCTTCCGCGCTATCAGTGTCGGAACAATTAACAGACGTTTTTATCCGCAGGGAAGTATTGCATCTCACATAATCGGATACTACAGTTATCTTTCAGGAAATTCTGAAGGTATTGAAAATATAGCCAATGACAAACTCGGAAACGTAGCCGCCTTGAACAAAGTACAAAGAAAATCAAACGGAGACATCATTTTCGATTTTGATACCGATGTGAAAAATCTTACCCAAAAACCAAAAGGGGAAGATGTTACTCTGACTATTGATTCTGCCGTTCAGTATATTTGCGAAAAAGAACTTGCAAAAACTATTCATGAAACCCACGCAGAACGCGGTGTCGTCATTGTGACAGACGTTACTAACGGTGAAGTTCTGGCTTATGCCTCATATCCGAATTTTAACCCTAATACTTTTTGGAAAGCATCTTCAAAAAGTATGAAAAACTGGTCACTCACAGATGTCTATCCTCCGGGTTCAACATTTAAAATACTGACCGTTGCGACAGCACTCGATTTGGGAGTTCTAAATGAAAACTCAAGAGTACCTGACAGCGGCAGAATATTTATTGATAAAAATGAAATCAAAAATAATGACTACAGTGCGCACCCAAATCCGGGAATGATTTCACTTGTGTATTTGTTTGAACATTCAAGCAACGTCGGAAGTGCAAATATTGCACTTATGATAGATAAAAATGCTTATTATTCAAAACTCCGCGACTTTGGTATCGGACAAAAAACAGGAATTGACCTGACCGGAGAATCAATCGGAATTTTTCCTAAACCAAAAAGCTGGTACAAATCAAGACACGCAAGTATGGGTTACGGGTATGGTGCATCTGTTACCGCAATACAAATGATTAGCGCAGTTTCAGCCATCGCAAATGGAGGCATATGGATAACCCCACATGTTATAAAATACTCTCAGGAAGAACTACCAAAACACGTTGTATCAAGACGTGTCGTGTCAGAACAAACCGCTAAAGCAGTAACAAGACTTCTGGCTAAAAGTATTGCAAACGGTAAAACTCCGCTTAATTTGGAAAAATATACCACCTGCGCAAAAACAGGTACATCAAACAAGAATTTCAAGAAAGGCGGAAATATGGTATATGCTTCCGCCATTGGTTATTTCCCGTCATCCGCACCTAAAATAGCTATTTATGTCGTAATAGATTCACCTAAAACGGGTGTCGATTTCGGCGGAACTATTGCTTCTCCGCTGTTCAGAAAAATCGCAACAGATATCGGAACAGTGTTAAACATACCTTCGGATAAAAAATAAAAGGAATTTGTATGACAAACGAAATGAATAATATAAAAGACGGATATTGTCCCATCAGGACAAGCAGTGATCACAAACTTTTGATTACAACCGTTATTCTCGTTGCAATCGGGTTTATGGCTGTCGTTTCGGCAAGTCTGCCCTACTGTATATCAAAACATTTGTTTCCGTTTCATTTTGTCCTTCAGCATCTTATGTGGATAACTTTCGGCAGTTTAGGGATGTGGCAACTTTCAAAGTTTGACTATAAAAAACTGAGGGAATATGCTATTCCGTTCACTTTTGGGGTAATACTTCTTTTGCTTATCGTTAAATTTACTCCGCTCGGAATGACGATTAACGGCGCAAGGCGGTGGATTAATCTGGGATTTTTCAGATTTCAGCCGTCAGAATTTTCCAAACTTTCAATTATTATGCTTATGGGAAATTTGTTCTCACTGAATAAAGAAGTTTTTTATTCAAAACTGCCTAAATATCTGCTGACGACAGGACTTATGATTTTTGTTATACTGAAGCAGCCAAACCTCAGTATGACAATTATTTTACTTACAATAGCTTTTTGTATATATGTTTGCTCGGGTAAATCACTAAAACCTGTTTTTATCGGCGGGCTTGTTGTTGCATGTCTTGCAGGTATGGTAGCAACTCACGCTATTGATGTTACGAAATTTTTAGAACCTCACCAAATAGAAAGATTAGAGAACAGCAGATATTCTATAAGGGGTACAGGTGCCGATGTTGAAGGCGGAGGTTATCAGGTATTCCACTCAATGATAGCAATATCATCAGGCGGACTGATAGGCTGCGGGTTCGGTAATTCAAAAGAAAAACTCGGCTGGCTGCCTGAGGCACATACCGATTTTATCTTTTCTGTTATCTCAGAAGAACTGGGATTTTTAGGAAGTGTTTCCATTATTTTGCTTTTTCTGATATTATTTTATAGAGGGATAAATATCGCACTAAGGAGTCCTACCATATATGGTAAACTACTGGCATTCGGTATAACTCTTTCAATAACAATACAGGCATTTTTCAATATTTCGGTTGCAACATCGTTTTTGCCTGCAACGGGGATAACTCTGCCATTCATAAGCTACGGCGGTTCATCATTGTTCGTTTCTATGTGCATGATAGGGATATTGCTAAACATATCCAAAACCAGATTGGTCAGAGCAGAAAGGACAGAAACTAAATTATGAAGAAAACCACAACTAGAATTAAAAAAAGAATACGTCCATATTGTTCATTTTTAACAATGTTTTTATTAATCGGAACTTTATATTTAAGCATAAGTGCTGCATGTAATATTGTAAAATATGTGAACTACAATATAAAACTTTCGCAGCTTCAGGAAATGCATAATGATGCTTTAAATTCAAAAAAGAGTCTTATCGCAGAAATTGAAAGTTATAAATCGACAAAAGCTAATGAGGCATTTTTGAGAAATAATCTCAAATGGGCAAAACCAGACGAAATACCTATAGTAATAGTTAAAACTGATGATAAAACATTTCAACAACCAAGACGATTTTACTATGGGTATTAATTACCGGTTTAATTAGTTGTCCCAGTCACAGCAAAAAAGCAGTATTAATATTCCGAGCCATAACGGCATATTTGACCTCCTTTTGTTAAAACAAAAACGGGCGTTTGTTTTTCTTATCTCTGAGCATTTTTTGTTCAAAAAGATATTGTTCATACGCATCTTCGTCAAATTCATTGTAATAACGATTTCTGAGTTCTTCCCGGTATTCAGCTTCACAAATATCTGCTGCAACACACATTCCAAAGAAAAAATCAAACCAGTCCATAATTTATTCTCCTTATATTTTTAATGCATTCCTCTTTCGTGAAGTCCGTGTTCTTCATAACTTCCGTAATCATCATAATCACCGCTGTAATAATTACCTGATGTTGTAGTCTGCACAGAACTTGACGTTTGCGGTTCGTCACCCGGGCATAAAAAATTCATTCCGATAACGCCTATAACAATACCGACAATCAATCCTATTGAAAAATTATTTTCCATAATTAACCTCCTTACGCTGCCAGTAACTGATGGCCTGAAAGTTTTGAGATGAGCTTTTCAAGCAGACTAAAATCAGTCACTTCAGGCAAAACCGTTTTCACATACGCAACATTATAATCAGTCACAACCTTCATATATTTGTTGTTGTAACGAACATAAAATGTTCTTGAATACTTTTCAAAATCTTCTTTTATCTGGATACATCTGTCAGCGATAATTTCGTTTAAGACCTCAAACGGGTTGAACTCGCAAACACCGTATCTTTGTTCTGCTCTGATGTGAGAATGTGACTGTTTCATTTCGTACTCCTTATTCTTTCCTTCACATTTACATCATAAAGCATTACCATGTCATTTTTGGACATAGTTTTCTTAAAACATATTTATAAACCGTTTCGGGGGTATTACAATTTATCCATTACGTCCTGAAGGAGTTTTTTGTAGGTATCCTTTAGTTCCTGAGGTTCAAGAATATCGACATCTTTTCCCCAGCGGAAGAGGAACCAGCAAATTTCGTACGCTCCACCGGCCTCAAAGGTTACGGTTGTCGTACCGTCAGGGTTAAGCTCTAACTCCTGATTCGGGTGAATACTGTAATTTTCTATAACTTCTCTGACCTCTTTTGAAAACAGAAGTTTTATTTTCATCGGGGTTTTATCCTGATAAGCACCGAACGATTTTGACATGTGTTCCTGAAGGTTAAAGGTTTCATCTTTTTCAAAGTATGCACCCGGAATTCTGACGTTTTTCATTTTGTACAAAAGGAAATGTTTAAATATATCACTGTCATCCTCTTTTGCCACAAGATAAGTATATTCACTGTAGATTACCGCATACGGCGCAACTTTTCTGAATTTTTCTTCGCCTTTTTTGTTTTTATACCAGAAGGTCAAATATTTTTGTTCCAGCATAGCCTTGGAAATATTTTCTACCACTTCGTTATCAAGTCTGATTTTTGGTGCCTGATGCACGGCAAAACCGTGGTATTCCAAAAGATCTTCGGCATCTCTTCCGACAGACCTTTTCCTTGTTGCTATTCTCATTTTATTTATAATCTCAGGAAGTAAATCACACCTGTTTGTATAATTTTGGCTTTTCATGTAAGCCTGACAATCTTCAAGTGTAGCAATTTCATCGGCCGTAAACGCAATTATGCTGTCTAAGGTGCCGCGGCTTAATCTCCATTTTTTAGTTTTGGAATGAAAATTCGGGACTTCTTCAACTTCAAAAACATCACTTATAATCTCTTTAATACGGGATGCAGTTCTGATTGAACCGCCACATTCATTTTTTATATCCTGAATAGAATACCCCTGAAGGCTTGCGCGCATATTCTTTGCGAGTTTTAAAATCTTTTTTATATCGTCCCCTCTGGCCATTAGTTACTCCTTTTGAAAACTACCACATATATAATATACCACATAATTTTCTAATATGTCCGTTTCTGTCATAGGTATGGTTTATGATTAGAAGGTATGACAAAGGTTTTATTCAAACCTCCAATATACCTTACAAAATGTAAAATCGTCGTTTATGATAAGGTGCGGCGTGTGTACAAAAGGAGTAGTAAATGAACGAATACGATTATCTTGCTAAAGCATCAAAAAAATGGGAAGATGAAAAATACCGTGAAGTTATCAAATTCTGTATCAAAGCATTAGAGATTAATAGCAATCTGCCTGATGCATATTTCTTCATTGGTAATGCGAAATATGAACTCGAGGAATATGAAGATTCCGTAGATGCGTTTACAAAGGCCATTTCTCTAGAGCCGGATGAAGCCGGGCATTATTACGACAGAGCGTGGTCATACAGAAAACTTGATCAGCTTGATGATGCAATGATTGACATCAATAAAGCAATAAAGTTAGACCCGAATAATTCGCTTTTTTATTATGAACGTGCAAAATTTGAAGACGATTTGTACAGGCACAAAGAGGCAGTCGAAGACGTTTCAACGGCAATCAGACTAAAACCGACTGCCAACAAATACATCTTCAGAGGTAATATTTACAGATCTATGGAAAAATATGATTTGGCTTTCGCAGATTTTGCAGAAGCAATAAATACTGACCCTGAATCAAAAAGAGCATATTATTGCAGAGGGCTGTTATATAAAGAGCTTGAACAATTCAGCAATGCGATAAAAGATTTTGAAAAATCGCTTGAATTTGACCCTGACAATGACGATATCATTACAGAAATCGGGATATGCAAGACCTACCTCGGCAGAAAAGATGCCATGAAATATTTTAATAAAGCTGTTAAACTCAACCCTTGTGCCGATACGTATTACAACCGTGTCATTACAAGAAAAAATATCCTAAAAAGAGAATTCGCACTCGAAAACCTGAATTCGGGAAAAGAACTTGGTGATGATTTCAGAGATAAAGATGTTTATAGCGAAAAACAGGCAAAAGATGACATAAAAGATTTGAGCCATGCTATTGCCTTTGACCCGGAAGACGAAAATCTGTACAAAATGAGAATAACAAGATACAAATATCTGAATGATTTTGATAAAGCTCTTGATGACTGCAACACTCTGGTTGAACTCGATCCGGATAATAAAGAGTATCTGGAAACCCGCGCTGATGTGAGATATTTTCTCGGGCATTATGAAGATGCCATCAAAGACGTTGATTCATATATCAAAATGGATAATGGCAACGGGGACGAATATGTATTTTTCATAAGAGCTTCCGCATACTCCGAACTCAGAAAACTTAAAGAAGCAGCAGAAGATTATACCAAAATAATTAATCTCAATCCTGATAATGCTTTTATATATTTTGAAAGAGGGTTTTTGTATATGAAAATGGTTAGATATTTTAAAGCATACAAAGACTTCAAAAAAGCTCTCGATATTAATCCTGATATCGAAGAAGAATTGAAAGAATCTATTCCCGGGCTAATAAAACTCTTTCTAAAAAAGAAACCAAAACCCGAACAACCGATAAGCATTGCCGGACTAAGAAAGTTATAGGGGTAAATGTAGGGGTAAATATTTATCTCTATATTTACCCACCCCTGTCCGAATCTGTCGTAGGGGTAAATTAGAATAAAAATATAGGAAAAAATAGGAGTATTAATCATGGAAAATGAAAAAGAAATTAAGACTGAATCTACAAAACCTTATGAAAAACTTGCAGCTCTTTTTGGAACAACTCCGGAAGAATTAATTAAAATAGCAAATAAAACAGCAGATGACAATATCGTTTTAAAGGAAGATTTTGCTGAATTATTATCCTGTTTAGAACCAAAAGAACGGGATATTTTAATGTTACGTTTTGGAATAAATGACGGAAGAAAAAGAACGCTGGATGAAGTTGGGGTATATTTCGGAGTGGATAGGGACAGAATCCGCCAAATAGAAGCAAGTGCCCTTAAAAAATTAAAACAACACTTTGAAAATAAATAATATAAATATTTACCCCTGCCCATTTCTGACATAGTGGTAAATTATAATGAAAATGAAAGAAAAAGAAAGGATAAAATTATGGCATTAAAAGCAGAAGATATTATTGAAGTTTCAATGAATATTACACCACAAATTCCTGAAGAGGATGAAGAAAAAACAGTTATTGATTTAAATGATTATGCAACAGATTATTGTATAAATTATTCATATCCTGATTCAGGATTTACAGATGTATCATTCACTGAAGACGCAGGGTGTTCATCGTTTTTTGATATCAAAGATTATTTAGAACAATGTTTAAAAGATGATATTGAAGAAATAGATGAATATGAAATCTTTGATGTGGATAATGCTGGCGAATACCAGACTGCAAAAATTAAAATATTAAAAATAAAAGAAGAAAAAAAGGAGGACTAAACTATGATGGACACGTATCAGGTTGAGTATTACACCAAAGACGGACGCAGAGTCGGAGTACAGGTTTCCGCATACTGCGCTTATGACGCACAAAAATACGCAGAAGAAATGCCGAACTTCAACTACCACGCTTCCTATCCTGAAAAAATCAGATCAGGAAATGATTGGTAAAAATAAACAATTATTTTTCTAACATAGATCGCGTTCCTTATTAACAACCCCCTATAGCAAACACTATGGGGGCTTTGTTTTATTTAGTTGTAAACAATATTTTTTGATTTTACATTCTTTATGCAAAAGATTTTATGCAGAAAGAAGGTAAGTATGAATTATGTTGATCCTATTAAATCAAAGAGTGATATTAAAATGGTTGAAGAATGGTTAACAAAACACAATTTAAGAAACAGATTAATTTTTGCTATTGGTATGAATACAGGTTTACGAATTAGTGATATTTTAAGCTTAAATATTTCTGATGTATATGGAAAAACACAAGTTGAGATTAGAGAGAAGAAAACAAATAAATATAAACGGTTATTCTTAAACAATAAGTTGCAAAAATTATTGAGTGAATATTTAGAGAATACCACAAATTCTGACGAACCACTTTTTATTGGCAAGAAAGGTTACAGATTACACAGAAGTCAGGTCTATAGATTTTTGAATGAAGCGTGTAATGCAGTTGGGATAAAAGAAAATATTGGTTGTCATTCATTACGTAAATCGTTTGGGTATCATCATTATAAACAGTTTGATGATATTGTGCTTTTACAGAAAATCTTTAACCATTCAAGTCCTGCAGTTTCCTTGCGATATATTGGAATAGACCAAGAAATAATAGAAAACTCTTATAAGAATTTTGAACTCTAATGCACCACTTTCAAATTGTGGACTATAAATTCTATACATTGATTTTATCATATTTTCTACATCTATGCAAGGGAAAGAGGTTTCAAGAGTTCCTTAGAGAAACGAATATTATTCATTTGCACCACAATTTGAAAGTGGTGCATAAATTCCATTTTTAAGGAATTTATATTTTGGTTGAAATAGAAAAAGAAGTTCAAGTAAAAAGTGCCGAAAGAGTTCGTGACCATGGTGAGGTGTTAACTGCTCGCAGAGAAGTTGAAGCAATGCTTGACCTTGTAAAAAATGAGTCCGAACGCATAGACAGCCGTTTTTTAGAACCGGCTTGTGGTGATGGTAATTTTTTAGTCGCAATATTAGAGAGAAAACTAAAAACAGTATCAGCCAGATATAAAGGTAAAAAAGTTGATTTTGAGGTTAATCTTTTGTCTGCTTTAGCAAGTATTTATGGGATTGACCTGTTAGAAGACAATATAAAACTTGCAATAGATAGAATGTTGGAAATTGCTTGTCAATCTTACAAAAACAACTTAAAAGAATACCCTGATGATGATTTCAAAAAAATTATGCGATTTATCTTAAAGAAGAATATTTTGCAAGGTGATTCTCTCAATGGTATAGACAAGATTATTTTTACTCAGTGGTCATTAGTTGGTTATAAGTTCAAACGAGAAGAGTTTTCGTTCTCTCAACTGAACCAACAGGCAGAGATTATGAACACCCCTCTATTTGCACATCTCACAAGTGATAAAGGTGAAGATGTGTTTATTCCTCAACCGATAAAAGAATACCCACTCACATATTACAGAAATTTGGGAGAAGGGGTATTCTTTTATCGGTTGAGGAATAAACACATCTTCACCTTTATCACTTGTGAGATGTGCAAATAGAGGGGTGTTCATAATCTCTGCCTGTTGGTTCAGTTGAGAGAACGAAAACT
>JAILHQ010000105.1 GCA_024695725.1 Cyanobacteria bacterium RUI128
GTCGTCATCACAAGCTAGATTATTGAATCTGACTGCAAGAATGCACCAGATTGAATACAAAGCTGCCAAACTGGAGGCTCAAAAACTCCAGATGGCGAACGAATCACGCCGTGTTTACGACACCTACCTGCAGGCTCTTGAGGCTAACAAAGTTCAGTTTGCGACTCTTACAAGCAAAGGTTCTATCGATTATGCGGATGCATCATTATCCGCACTTGAAAACTCTATAATCAACGATACAAGCCTGCTGACATCTGCAAAAGCATATCTGCTTCAAAACACAGAAACAAACCAAATCTACATTTCAGACAAGGTTGCAAAAGCACTCCATATCTCTGAAACCGGAGTTGCACCGCTGGGAACAAAGGAACAGTATCTCAACGAGCACGGTGTATATCAGGTAAAAGAAATGGTTGATGCTCCTGATCCTACAAACATCATAGGAACACCTCAGCCTGTTACAAACATCTTTACCGCAGGTTCAGGTGCAAGTACACCGACAACCTACGCATACAATATCACTTCAGGTTCAATAGCCACACCTGATACGTCTGCATCAACACCGGCATACACAGACTATTCAGAAAATCTTATCGGTGGAACTGTTCCGAATATTCAAAATATACAAGCATACAATCCAGGTTCTTCAGGAAACTTTATCAATCCTGTGACCACCAAAAACACTGTTCCTGCTGGATATATCGGAATATACACAGCGGAACAATTAGCATCAGTTAGCGCTATGAATAATTATATCTTAATGAACGATATTGATTTAAGCGGCAGAGACTGGACTCCGATAAGCGCTTTGGTTGGAACTTTTGACGGAAACGGACACAAAATCACCGGTGCAAACCACGCAATATTCGACTATTTAACAGGTTATGCAGTAGTTCAAAACTTAGGTATTGAATCAGATAACTTAGAGGATTGTGCATTTTTATCAAGATATGCATCTGACCAGGTTTCAATCAATAATTGCTATATAACGGGGACAAATAATTCTATTAACGCATGGACAAATGGCGGATTCATAGGTGGGCAACCAGCTTCATCAGACCTAATTTTATCAGTGTCTGACAGTTATATTGATATGGTTTACACTTCAAACTACGGAATATTTGGTATTATGGGTATACAAAGTAGTACACCAGGAGTAACAAACATCACCATTAACAATTATTACCAAAATATCGATTATGGTACTGCTTGGTATGGAATAGTTGCTAATGAATCCGCTGTTATTACAGCAAGTAACGTACATGAGGATGAATTACCAACGATTGCACCAGTAGGAGCAACAATGGGTATATACGAACTTCCAGATGATTATTCAATCGTAGACTTCCTTAAATTTAAGGCATACGAAGCAAATGGAAGTACCGGTAGTCCTGATGATTATACTATCAGTGCAAACGGCGAGGTAGATTATGACATCGACAGTTATGACTTAGCATGTTTATTAGACTGTTACTATTATTCTGAAGATTATCAGGGGCACTTATTGCTTGATATAATACAAGGTAATGATCTTGACGGTTGGACCGGACACATTGATCCATCACATTATACTTTGTCTCAAAATAGTGATTATGAATATTCATATTCATCAAATCCACACGCAGCAGTAAACAAAGTAACCGTATCATCAGAAAACGATATTATCAATTCACTTGCAGTAGGTGTTCATACAGCATTAGGTGCCGCTGCAGAACAAAATCAACTTAGTGTCTATGCCGACAGAATCAGAAATAACTTCACAGAAGCAGAACTTGCAAGTTTGTCTCAGTATATGAGATTTGGCGCATCAACAATTGAACAAATTTGCTCATATTTAGCACAAAATGATGGCGCTTGCTCAAAAGGCAGTATTCCAAGTATATTTAACATTAACCTCTACAGTGGATATACTATCTCACATTATTCAAACAGTATAACGATCAATGAAACTGTAACCCCTGGCACTACCGGATCAAACGACAAAATCACTATTCCGCTGACAAGTGAAATCGCATCTAACCTCGTTGTTGCCTTCAGAAAAGCAGGTAAAACAGTATCTGATGAAAGTGCAGTTGCTTCTAAACTCGCTTCAGCTTACGGAAGTGATTTAGCGAAACTTGCAGTTATTAACGAACAGGCAGCACCTGCCACACAGAGCGGAACATTAACTACATTATTGAATGACTTATACAGCTATTTATGCGGAAGCGGTTCAGCTCCTAGCGTTACTCCTGCAGCAGGTACTTACGATTACGCACAGGTATCACAGGGTAACTGTCAGGTTCAGTATGGAACAACTCCTCAATGGACAGGTAATTGGGTATGGGATACAACTGATCCTGACTACATCAGATATTCTCAGGAATATGATAATCTTCTTATCTTACAGAATTCAACCGTTACATACAAGATTATTGATGACTCATTAGCTGAAGATCCTGAATATCTCAACAACCTCTTTGCAAATGGCGCATTCGTTCTCATAGACTACTCTAAAGGTCTCGGGGATGATATGACTCACACAAGTGTTTCTGTTGAAACAAACTTAAGAGAAGTTGAAGACGAAACTAATCTCAGAAAGGCTGAAGCAAAATATGAAGCTGATATGAGAAAAATCGACCACAAAGACAGAAGATATGATACAGAATTAGCAGCATTAGATGCTGAAAGAAATGCTATTAAATCTGAAATGGAAACACTTAAGACTGTTGCTAAAGACAACGTAGAAAGAACATTTAAGTTGTTCTCATAGGGGTAGGGGTAAATATATAGTAATTCCCGTTATTCTGAGGGAACAATGTGAACGAAGAATCTCAAAAATATCATATCTGTATCAGAATTATAAAGTTTAGCCGTTATTTTTGAAGATAATCTTCAAAATTTTTATCTATGATTTTATATCCGCAGCCTTCATGTAGTTTTGCGTGAGAATATATTTTCCTTGCGGGGTATTTTTTACACATAGGGAGCCGCTTATCATAGACAGAGCATAAACCTTCCTTGGTTACATATTTGCATGCAAATATCAGATTCCCGTCCTCGTCTTTTCCTTTTATATAAAATCTTTTGTAGGCAGGGAATAAAAACTGCATTATTTTAAATTCTTTCTCTGTGTAGGTATCATAACTATACATATAGTTACAGCATTTCCCGCATTTTAGGCACTGCCCGACTATTTCGTACTCAACTCTTTCCGGCACGAAATATGATAAAAATTCATTTTTTATATTTGACAATAAATCAATAATCATAGTTTTTTTTCATTGTTTTTCTGATAAAATAATAGCATAATCAATGAATAGAGAATAGTTTTGTATACAAATTTCAAGAAGAGGTCAATATATAATGGCAAATTATAAGAAGAACGGTTTTGATGATTTTAAAACAAGGATTTCAAAAAGTTATGATGAAGACGAGGATTCCTTATTTGATACGCTTAAACGTCTGTTAATTATTGGTGTAGCCGTTGTCTTGGGCGGTCTTGTCTCGCTTAATGTGTATTTGTCATTGGTTCCTCCTATTGCAAATTTGTCAGACTTCAGACCGAACATGGTTACAACCTTCTATTCGGCTGACGGTGAAGTTATAAAAACCTTTAACGCGTGTACTTTCTCAAAGGTCAGCATTAAAGATGTTCCGAAAGAGTTACAGCAGGCTATCATAGCAACAGAGGACAAGAATTTTTATAACCACAACGGATATGATTTGTTCGGCTTGGTTCGTTCTATGGTAGAAAATATTCTTGCAGGACGTGTTGTACAGGGTGGTAGTACAATTACTCAGCAGTTATCCCGTATGCTGTTCTTATCAAACGAACAAACCTACACAAGGAAATTAAAAGAAATTATTATTGCGGCAAAGATAGAAAAATCTCTGAATAAAGAACAAATTCTTGAGATGTATATGAACAACGTTTATCTCGGCTCAGGTGCCTATGGTGTTCAGGGCGCATCCGAAACGTATTTCAATAAAAAATTAAACGAACTTACATTAGGCGAAATGGCTCTTATCGCAGGGCTTCCACAGGCGCCATCAGTGTATTCACCGTTCAACAACAAAGAACTTGCAATAAAGAGAAGAAACAAGGTTCTTGAACGTATGTATAAGATGCATTATATTGACAAAGATACGATGAATAAGGCTATGAAGGAGGATGTTAAACTTACATCTATGCCCAGGTACTACACCCTGAATAAGGCTCCGTATTTTTGCGATTATGTAATGAGAGAATTGGCAAGACTTGGTTTTACCGAACAGGAAATAACCTCCGGCGGGTATAAAATCGTAACAACGCTTGATTATAATGCTCAGAAAACTGCAAACGAGGCCATAATAAACGATTTGAACGCGTGGGGAATGCGTGGCCCGAACAGTCAGGCTGCAGTATTTTCTTTCAGTCCTGTTGACGGGAAAATATTGGTTTATGCCGGCGGGAAAAATTACGCAGAAAGCCAGTATGACAGAGTTAGTCTTGCAATCCGTCCGCCGGGATCAGCTTTCAAACCGTTTATTTATACGGCTGCTCTGATTCATAAAGGGCTTACTCCAAACAGTTCTATCGACGATACTCCGTTCAAGATCGGAACATGGGCTCCTCACAACTACGGTAATAAATACAGAGGAAGAATTCCGTTGTATAAAGCTCTGATGATTTCATCAAACGTTTGTGCGGTAAGGCTTATTTATGCTGTCGGTGTTCGCCCTGTTATTATTGTTGCAAGATCTATGGGCATAAAGACTCCGCTTGAGTATGATTATACTATCGCACTCGGTTCAAACGGTGTTAAACTGTTTGAAATAACACGTGCATACGGTGTGTACGCAAACGGCGGATTTAAGGTTGAACCGTACGCGATAGAGCGTGTTGAATCTTCAAGAGGTAAAATTTTATATTCTGCGCCAAGCCCGAAACAAGAAAAGGTCATTGATACCGATATAGCAGCTATGATGACTTCTATGCTAAAAATGGTTGTAAAACACGGTACAGGTATGGCAGCAAATATAGGAAAACCATGTGCAGGCAAAACAGGTACTACAGATGATTATAAAGATGCCTGGTTTGTTGGTTACACTCCGTCTGTTGTTACCGGTGTTTGGGTTGGTAATGATGATAATACCAGAATGGGTGGTCTTACAGGTGGTACCGTTCCTGCTATTATCTGGCGTGATGTTATGAGAAAAGCAACAGAACCGTACGGTAATGAAGATTTTCCTTACCCTGATATGCTGTCTACAAAAGCAGGCAAAAATTGCTCAGAATTGTTAGATTCAAAAGTTGCACCGGCTTATAAAGATGATACTGATGAAACAGCACCTACGGAAGATGTTGTTCAGGTTAATTCCTATACTCCGCCTCCGGTTGAAAGTCCTGCTTCTCAAAGTTCATACCCTCAGCCTAGGCCGATAGCTCCGCAAATGACTCAGCCACCTATTCCTACTGCGGGTCAAGACTTCTAGGGGGTAAATATATAGGGGTAAATGTATAGGGGTAAATCTTCTGATAAAACCCGGGATGTTTCCCTGAGTTAGATATGATATTACACATGAAAAGGAAATATAAATGGAAGATACAATTAAATTAGACGTTATAAAAGAGTTAAATGCGGGTGCTACCGTAAATCAGAGTGCGAGATTATACCATTCTCATGATATGGTTGATTATCAGGCTTCTTCTGAACTGAATTACACAGATATAATAAATTTAAACTTGGCACTTGCTGTTGCCTCTGAGTTTTATGATGTGTGTGCAGTTGTTCTTGTTAAGAACAATACATTAACGGGTTGTGCCCTTGGTTCAACCATATTTGATGCTTTTCAAAAAGCTATTGACTGTAACCCTGTTGATTCTATTTGCGGGGTTGTTGCGGTGACAAAGCCTGCAGATATTGAACTTGTCAGACTTCTTACTCCGCAGCACGTCATTGCTGCACCTGAATTTAGTGCAGAGGCAGAAAACTATATGGACTCTAAAAAGATAAAGTATGTTAAACTGAATACTCCGCTCAGCGAATATAAAAATTACCTGACGGAAGAAATTGTTGTTACTCCGTTTGGAACAGTCGTTCAGGAGAAGAATAAAAAAGAGCTTGATAAAGATTCCTTCAAGGTTGTTTCAAAAACAAAACCGGGTGTAGAACAGGTTGAAGATGCTATCTTTGCGTGGAAGATAACAAAATATATAAAAAGTGCAGGGGTAGTTATTGCAAAAGATTTCAAAACCTCAGGCATTGCGCAGGGACTCCAGACTCCTGCCTTTGAATACGCTCTTGATAAATCATGCGAACAGGCAAAAGAGGCAGTTCTTGCTACTGATGTGCCTTTAACCGTTCACGACCTGAACGTTGCTATACAAAACAGAATCTCTCTTATAATTCAGCCGGGTGTTACCCAGGATGTTCTTAAACAGGCTGATAAGTTCGAAATAGCAATGATTACAACAGGTATTTCAAACTTCTCAATTATCTGATAGGCAAAAATAATTTTGTTCGGCTTTATAATTAGTATGAAACCGAAGTACAGTTTAATTTCAAAACCCGTAAGGATAAAATACACAGAGTATAAGGGAAATGTCATCAGGCTGAGCAAATTTGCCCCTTATACCGTTGAAGAAGCTGTTATCGGCGTTAACGGTAAGGCTATCCAAAAGAAAATTACAACCTTCCGAGATTCCAAAGGAAATATTACAGAAAGAGTTTTTGACTACCCGGACAGACCTCTCTGGAACAGATTGTATGAAACGGCAGAAAACAGTGTCGGCTTAGATGAAACCGTTGTTTCGACTACAAAACGAGATTATTATCTTGATAGAGGGGCAGTTGATTATTACAAATTTTTTATGGAGTTTCCTGAGAGGAAACGATTTGTACTTTGGGATAATAAGTGCACAACAACTGACCATGTATCCTATAACATAGGTGAAGATGAAGTAATACATACTCAGGTTAAAATAAAGAATAAATCACGATCATCAAATCAGAAACACTCTTTTACTGAATATCCAAAAATCAAATATGGTGTAAAAGAGGACACAGAGCCTAAGAAACTATCCTTTGACGTAAGAAGAAGTGATAACAGTGTTATTGAAAAATCAATATTTGCTTCTGATGGAAGCCTTATCCCGAAGGGTGACACTTATCTCGGTTTCAGGGCGCTGCCGATAGAAGATTCAAAACTCCCGTTCGTAAACAGGTATTTAAAAGAATGCGGAATGGACGATAAGGATATAAAAGTAGTTCAGGAATATAACCCGAGAGAAATGGCTGATGAGGGTTTTAATGCAATATTTGATGCAGAAGACGGTGCCATTAAATTTAATCAGGATGTAAAATTTTATTCCAAAGCGAGACTTGCAAATACCTCCAGGCATGAATCGGAACATACCCGACATTATTTCCTGCAGGCTCTGCTCAATGGCGGCGGTACCCCGTGGCAGACTGAGATGGCGCAAAAATTCGGAGAAATTACTGATAAAAAGACTCTAAAAGAAGCGCGAAACTACGACCGTTCCATAAAAACGTACGTTCATTTTTATGAAGATAGTGCACGTTATAAAAGAAATTACATAGAGATAAAGGCGCGTCAAAAAGGAGAGGAAGAACAGGAAAAGTACGATTTTCAGGGCATTGATATCCGTAAAGGCTTTAAACATATCCCTTCTAAGTTTTTATAATACTTAGCCTTTACGCCATACGTTTGCTTCGTGTTCTGCTGTTTTGTTCATAGGGGTAAAACCGAGTTTTGTCATTATCTTTGGAATGAGTTCTGAATCGCCGATTTGTGGACCTTCGTCTTCCCCGAAAACAACAATTCCCTTTTCGTTTAAACAGTTTTTGAATTTTGTCATCAGGCTCTCAGTTGTTTGTTCTGCATATCTTTTAGGGATACGGTCGTAGCCGTTTTCAAAATATGTTGTCAGATGATAGAGTGCGTTTGAGAAGGAAATAACATCAACTTTTTCCCCATTAAGTATTTTGTCAATATCCTGAATATCGCCTCTTACAAAAGAGCAGTTATCTGCCATTCCGTCCTTCAGTCGGTATGCTTTACGGTCAAGTTCAAGCGGTTTTTCGCCGTTTCTGGCTTTCATTAAATTGAACATTACTTCATCCCACGGTGTTCTTATTTTTTCGCCTGTCGGTTCAAAAAATTCGTTAAACAGTGCCTTGAACATTTGTTGATTAGGTGTCAGTCCCTGATTCCCTTTGCCTATCAGATATAAATCCGTATATGGGGTACTGTTACCTGTTTCCTTCTCAAAGTCGTAATATCCTCTCGGTATTTCAAAAACATATCTTCTGCTTTTTGCCTGTTTTATTGCCTTCTTTCCTAAATCTATACCCAGAATATTTACTTTGTTCTTTATGTTGTAAAGATACATACTGTAAGTAACTGCCTCTTCACCGGTTGAGCATCCGCCCGATACTATGTTTATTTTGTTTTTATGCCCGAAGTTTTCGTAAATATAATCGCTGACAAACTTTTTAGTTTGTGCTTCTCTGTTAAACGCTGTTTGTTGTACTAAACATTTTAGTCCGAATTTAATACTCTCTCTTTGAACGTGTGAAGTAAAGGAAGCACTGTCTGTGCACATAGGTTTTGTTGCTCTGTTATACTGTACAGGGCTAGTGTTATCAGGTCTTAATAATGGTACCGTATTAAAACTTCTGTTTATTTCCATTACACACATCCGTAAAGTAAATCGATTACAAAAGTTTTAAAAATCAAAAATAAAAAAAATTGCCAACTATGCCAGATATTTTTGAACTTTTTCTTTGTCAAACACTTCTATGCTGTCTTTTGAATGGATAAATACCATGCATGAAATCAGAGATTTAAAGGACTGAAAATCAGGGAAGGATAGCTTTTCTCTTAAATCAGTCATATTGTTTGCTAAAAATTCCGTAATAACTGTTTTGTCGTTATAAACAAGTTCTGAAAAATAATCAAATGCCTGTTTTGATTTAACCCCCTCAATATAGACAATATCAGGTGACTGAAACTCGATAAATCTCAATGCTTTATCAAGGTTAAACCCGACGTTTTCATTCAGCTCGCACTGGTGAACCTTTTTAAGGTCATACTTGGAAATAGATTCTATTGTCATAATATTGTTTGAATATTTTGCAGATTCAATAAGTAGCGAATAAATTACGTGAGTTTTACCGCTCAGCTGTGCCCCGCAGACAAGTACAATCCCCGGAGTTTCTATTGCTTTTGTTAATAATTGGCGCTGCCTGTCGTCTGTTATTATAGCGTTTAATTCAACAGGCGGTTTATAGATTTTCAGTGCAATTCTTTCCCCGATAATTGTAGGGAAAGCAGATATACTTGCAATTAAAGTGATTTCATCAACCTTGAAGCAGAGTTTACCTAATTGCGGAACTTCGCAGACGGACGGATCAAGGTTTGATAACATTTTCAGTTTTGATACAAAAGACGATACCAGAATGTATGGTATTGATCCTCTGCTTTCATAATTTCCATACTTTTTGAAAATAAGGTTTAAGCCTGAATCTGACTGTTCAAAATAAAGTTCGTGAACATCTTCTATGATTGCTTGTTTTAGTATTGCTCGTATGATTTTCTGGATATGTTCTTCACTCAAATCTTCGCTGTGAAGTTCATCAGTCCAGTTGAAATCGGAATCTTTTGCTGAAGTATAGATTTTATCCACAGTTGCTGGAGTGTTGTAGTACTCATCAATCTTAGACACGATGCTTGCCTCTGATGAGATTACAGGTTCAATTGAACACTCAGCCGTTTCAATAATCTTGTCGATAACGAACAAATCTAGCGGATCTGCCATAGCAACCGTAAGAACATCTTCAATCTTAAAAAGCGGAATAACATTATATTTTCTTGCATCAGCAAAACTTATATAATCAAGACATTTCGGGTCAAGCGAATAATCTTCAAGGTTAACATACGGTATGTGCAGCTTTTTCTCAAGAAATTTCAGAAGAGTCGCCTCGTCAAGTATATTAGAGGTTATAAGCGCTTGTCCGATGTTTATCCCTTCAGCCATAGCAAGTTTCTGAGCCTTATCAAGAACGTCATATTCAATAAGGCCATCTCTGACAAGTTCATATTTCAGTTTTTCTAATGTCTTGTTTGTAATTGTTTCCATTTAGTCCTGCTCTGTCTCTTTTAAATATTCATTAACCTTTCCGACTACAAAATCAAGCTCAAACGGCTTTGTAATATATTCATTTGCGCCTGTTTCTTCACCGATAAGTTTATCCTCTTCCTGTGAACGTGCTGTCAACATAATTATTGGAATATCTTTGTACTTACTGTCAAACTTTAGCAAACGGCTGATTTTGTAACCGTTTATTTTTGGCATCATTATATCCAGTAATATCAAATCAGGCATAAGCTCTTTCGCCGATTTTAAACCGTCTTCACCGTTAAATGCGGTAAAACACTCATACCCCTCTGTTTCCAAAACAAATTTTAAACTTTCAACGATATCCTGCTCATCATCAACAATAAGAACTTTTTTCATTCTATACCCCTTTTTTACATTATATCATATTTCAGACCGGCTGCTCCACTTCATCTGCCACAGGCAATACAAAACAGAAAGACGACCCTTTATTCAAAACACTACTACACCATATAGCTCCATTATGATCTAAAATCATATCTTTTGCAATAGACAAGCCTAAACCTGTGCCCCCGACTTCTCTTGAAAGAGAACTTTCTATCTGTTCAAATTTGTCAAAAATTCTCGTAAAGTCAGACTTGTCTATCCCGATTCCCTGATCGGAAACACATACTTGTACATATTCGCCACTCAGTTTATCAATTTGCGGTTTGAAACATTCATCCGTAACAATGTTATCAGCCGAAACGAGCTTTGCCGAAATGTCAATCACTCCGTTATTCGGCGAGAATTTTATGGCATTTGTTACAAGGTTTGAAAGTACCTGCACTATTCTGTCCGCATCGATATAAACATCTTTAACCTCATCAATGTTTACATTCAAGTTTAAATCTTTCTTTATTGCACTCTGAGTCAGACTCTGTACAACATTATTGATAACGGGTTTAATAGATGTAACTTCGCAAGTATATCCCATTTTCCCCGCCTCTATCTTTGACATGTCAAGCAGTCCGTTGATAATTCTTGACAACTGTTTGACATTTCTTCTTGCCATGTCGATAAATTCTTTCATTTTATCCGTAAGATCGCCCGTCTTTCCGCCCGCAATAATATCTAAAGAATTCTTTATTGAGGTCAGCGGGGTTTTTAATTCGTGTGAAACTATTGAAATAAAGTCTGATTTTAATCGTTCAAGTCTTGCAATTTCCTGATATAAAGTCGCACTCTTGAGCGGCTGGGTAACCTGGTTAACAAGCGTTCTAAAACATTTTTCATCATCAGAGGTGAATTCTTTTTCCCTGAAGATTTCAGAATAACCGTGACATTCATCATTCAGTGTTATATAGGATAATAACTTGTGATAATTCAGAACTTCAAAATCGTATTCGTTGATAGAATGTTTTATTGATTGCTCAAGCTCAATATCGTCAATAGAAAACATCTCTGTTATATCCATGCCTGAGTTTTTGTAATTCAGAACGGCTCTGAGCTTTAATGCCTCTACAAGTCTTGGCGATAATTTACAGTTAGAATTTATAAGCAAAACAGGAGTTTTGTCATCCTTAAATGACAGAGTGCAGGAGATGTTTGAGTTCAAAGACTTGTCAATTCCTTCGTTAAGCACGTCAACCAGTCCGTTTTTACTCAGACTTCCGGCAAGCTGAGAACTTGTACTGTAAAGTACATTCAGCTGATAAAGGCTGTTTGCTAATTCCTGATTTGATTTATACAGTTTTTTTAAAGACTTTCTTGCTCTTAAACCGGCATCAACAGTTGATTTAAGAATGTTTTGGTTGACAGGCACCGAGACAAACAGATGTGAATTTGAAAGAATTTCCTGGCTGCACTCTTTCTCACCCATAAGCAAAAGAATAATGACCTGAAAGTTCTTTATTATCCTGAAGATAGTTTTCAAATCTTTGTTAGAGTCTGTATCAAGCATTACAATATCAGGGGTTTCAACCTTCATTATGTCCATAATTGTTGTTTCGTCCGTGGAAATCAAAAATTCGTGGTCAAGCAGAGTGGTCTGAGCCATTGTCTGAATATCTTTGTTATCACTAACCAATAATACCTTCGCCATACTAATATCGTACCAATAATTATATTTTTGGCAAAACGTAAATATAACGTAACAATAGGGGTAAATATAGGGGGTAAATATAGGGGGGGTATATAGGGGGTAAATATAGGGGGAGGTGGGGTATGTGATAATGTTAAATAAGTAAAATTTTTAGTGGGTTTAATTAGTTGGTAAAACATGTTAAAATATGGGTATATAGTATGTATAATGTTGTGCATTATATGTGAGGCGAGTTACTGTCGAGGATAGATTCAATGGCTAAATGGCCGACATCTACCAGAAATACTACATTTAATTATTATGTTGAAGACAATACCCTTATGAGTGTTGCCTCAATTACTGCTACCTCAAAATATAAAAACATTACTCTTCTTGAATATGATGATCCGATAGAAGTTACGGGAAAACAGATTAACACAGATGCCGCTAAAAACACGACCTACAAGCAACTGAGCGGTGCTGGCGCAACTCCGATAGATACTGGGATATATGGCGATGATGAATCAAAGGTTTATAAGGTGTACGGTTCGCCTCATAAGTTCGTATTTGATAACAGACAGCAATATAATAACTGTGGTGTGGAATGCTGTCTTAATATTCTTGTTATGGCTGGTAAAAAAACGATAGCTAATCAGAATACTACCGAAACTACTTTTACAGAACGGGTTTTTGAGTATGGATTATGTGCTGATGAAGATGGAGACGGAATTTTTGATAAAGATGACGGTGCAACGAGCCTTACGAGTCAAAAAGCACTTTTAAAAGGTTATTTTGATTTAGATGCAAAGGTATGGAGCAGTAATCCAAAGGAGGATAATGATTACTTTGAAGATGAAGACCCGCAAAAACCTCTTACGCTCTCTCTTGACAGACTTGCCTCTATTATAAAAGCAGGAGGTGCCGCAATTATTGCGGTAAATTCTGGGCTGTTGTGTTATGGTAATACGAAGGATCATGGGTTTAATCATGCTATTTTGGTTACAGGTGTAGTATATGATGATGCAGACAATCTTGTTGGGTTTTATATACATGACTCAGGGGTATGGATGACAAGATATATAAGCAAAGAAGAACTAATGGATATCGCTTATTATAATATTGCGTTGGATTTGCCGGAAGATAGTAATTGGAAAAGTGCAAAAGGATTGTTCTGTACAGTGGTTGAAAATGCCCAAAAATCGTATCATAACAATACAACTGCTACGGGTACAAATGCCGCAAATATTATACAAGGCAATACCGGAAATAATATGATATACGGCAAAGGCGGTAACGATATTTTGTACGGTAATGACGGAAATGACGGTCTTTATG
>JAILHQ010000121.1 GCA_024695725.1 Cyanobacteria bacterium RUI128
GCGGAAAAAGATCTGGAAATAAGAGGACCAGGCGAATTTTTAGGAGTTCGTCAAAGCGGCCTGCCTGATCTTATTATTTCAGATATAGTGAGAGATTCAAAAATACTTGAAATAGCAAGAGCCTCTGCTATTGATTTTGTTCATAATCACAACCTTGATGACTATCCGAATCTTAAAGATACAACTAATCTCACTCTAGACGGTACCCTCATTCTGGGCACGTAAAAAAAGTTTACAAAAATTTCAAATTAAGGCAATATCCGACCAAAAAAATTCTTTATTTAAGTATATGGGAATTTAGCATGGGGATTTTGTTATGCCACAATCTTTTTCACCTTTAGATCCAATGAATCATTCTATGTACTTAGAGGACCAAATGCCTCTAACAGATCAAGCGATTCATGATTTCGTGTACACACCAAATCAGATAAATAATCCTGACGGGCCGAAATTGGCTCCTCAGCCGACAAAAGATTCACTTTATTACAGAAATGACGGGAAAGATGACGGTAAAATATCCATACTTGAAAAAATAAAAGCTGTAGCAAAAGGCGGCACGTATAACCTTGTAAAGGGTATGTTCTTTGATGAAAACGGCTTCAGCCTAAAAAGAACACTTATAACAGCAGGAGCTGCAGCTGCAATCGCACTGACAGGTCCGGCAGGTCTGGCAATAGCAGGTACTCTCGGTTTAGTATCTGCAGCAAACCATTTTATACACTCAGCTGATGCTGCAAAAAATGCAACATCTGACCAGGAAGCAAGAAACGCTTACGAAGGTATAGGTGAAAGTGCAACAACAGCAGGCTTATCTGTATGGGCAGGCTGGAAGGGCGTTAAAGGACTTGCCTCAAAGTGGTTCAGCAAACCAAAAGCTGCACCACCTCAGGGAGCAAGACTTTATGAAGGTCCTGAAACAGGTAAACCCGTAACTGAACCACCTGTGACTGAAGCTCCTGTTGAACCCCCTGTGACAGAACCACCGGTTGTTGAAGCACCTGCCGCTGAAATAACAGAACCACCGGTAACCGAACCACCTGTTAAAAATCCTGTAAAAGTCAGAAAACCAAGAGCTAAAGCAACAGGAACTAAGAAAACAGCAAAACCGAGAGTTAAGAAAACTCCGGTTAAAAAGCCAGCATCTGTGGCTGAAGCAAGAAGTTATACAGACAGAATCTACAATATAGATACTACTCCTAATCAGGGTGTTGAGTATTACTATTACGGTAATCCTACAAACAAACTTCCTGATGCAGGATACAACGAACCGAATCACTTCTTCGGATAAAAACAGTACAATATCACAATTTTTCAACAATTATAGGGTATAAAACTAAAAATAATACTGAAAGCTAAAAAATAAACAGGAAGAACCTGATGGCAAAGAAAAAGTACACTGACGTTTTTGTCTCTGACGGAATCGTCCAAGGGACAAAAGGGAACGATATATTTCATATCTTGAAAACAGATATGAATACCGTTGTCAAGCCTTTGAAAAACGGTTCCAAAACTGTTTCTCAGGGTTCGGATACCCTCTATATTGAAGGAGCTCACACAACAGATATCAACGATTTTTCTTTCAAACAGCAGGTTGACGCAGAAGGTAACAAAACAAGAAATCTTGAAATTACAACAACTGACGGAAGAACTATCATTATTGAAGATTACTTTACTGACACAACAGGAAGAGCAACAAAATCTTCTATAAAAACCTTAAGATTAGAATATGCATCATCATCCAATTCTTGGCATAGCAGTCTTATAGGCCCGCAATGTAAAGATCTTCTTATTACCGATATTAATGCTATTGATTATGAAGGAACTTTTGCCCCTAAGAAGAACAAAGTTACAGGCACTACCTTTAACGACAAAATCGATATGTCTGAAACAACCAAAAAGCTTACAATAAAAGGCGGATTAGGTAATGACATTATCACAAGCGGTAAAAATAACGACACAATAATCGGCGGCAAAGGTACAAACGTTTTCGTTTACAATGAAGGTTCAGGCAATGATACCGTTAAGTTAACCAAGGGCGAAAAACTTGTT
>JAILHQ010000069.1 GCA_024695725.1 Cyanobacteria bacterium RUI128
TCAAGGTGCAAAACCGGGTGACGGCGGTATGCTTATGGCAAATAAGGTTGCAAAATACGTTCAGGAAATCAGAGGGGTTCCGAAAGCAGATTTGCTCAGCCCTCCGACACATCAGGGCTTGTACTCTATAGAAGAAAGCGTTCAGAAAATGTTCCTGTCAATGAATGCGGCCTTTAACTTCAAGGTGCCTGTTGCTATTAAAGTTGCGGCATCTGTAACAAGCGTATCAGTTTATAACAACCTGCTTCGTGACCCATACAATATAGTAGGCGGGTTCTTCTTAGACGGACTTGCTGCAGGAACGGGTGCGGCTCACGAAATATCACTGAACCACACAGGGCACACTATAACATCAAAACTCAGAGATTGTTATAAGGCTGCCATCAAACAGGGACGTCAGGGTGAAATACCTATCTTTGCAGGCGGTGGTTTAGGTCAGACGGGAAGTTTTGCGGCTGATGCCTTTAAACTCATTTGCTTAGGCGCAAACGGGGTATTTTCAGGCAGATTACTTCTTCAAATAGCAGGCTGTGTCGGGAACGATACCGAACGTTGTAACGCTTGTAATACAGGGCTTTGTCCTGCAGGTATAGCAAGTCAGGACGTTTGCCTGACTAAGAGATTAGATATCGATAAAGTTGCTCAAAATCTTGTTAACTACTTTATCGCAACAGATTTGGAACTCAGAAAACTTATGGCTCCGACAGGATGTTCAACACTTCCTATTGGTCGATCGGATACCTTGATTACGGTTGATAAAAACGTCGCTGACAGACTTGATATCCAATACGTCTGCTAGGGGTAAATGGGTAAATATAGAGGTAATAATAGGATCGTGGAAAAGATTGTAATAAACGGATTAAAAGATAACGACAGAATGTCAACACAGGCACTTCTTCAGCTGATAGAAGAAAAAATTGGAGAAGGTTACACAGATTTTGAAATTAATGCATGCGGTCAGCACGACATTGGCGGTTCTTCCTGGGCAAAAGAGAAAGGAAAAGAACTGAACTTTTACATCACTAACCCCGGTCAAAGGGTTGGTGCAATGGCACGCAAGGGAACAAATATATACGTAAATGGTTCAACCCCTGCAGATGTAGGCTGGCTCAATTCAGGTGCAAAGATTATTGTAAAGGGTGACTGCGGAGATACGGCAGCACATTGTGCCGCAAGCGGCAAAATTTACGTATCGGGCAGGGTAGGAACTCGCTCGGGCGCACTGATGAAACACGATCCTAAATTTGAAACACCTGAACTTTGGGTACTTAAAAATACCGGCTCTTTCAGTTTTGAATTTATGGGCGGCGGTATTGCCGTTGTCTGCGGTTACGACTGTGCAGGAATTAAATCAATATTAGGCAAAAGAGCCTGTGTAGGTATGGTAGGCGGAGTAATCTATTTCAGAGGGCCTGTTCACGATATCGCCAGAACCGTTTCTATAAAAGATTTGGACGATGATGATAAGAAATTCCTTAAATCAGGGATGAAAGAGTTCCTGACGGCAATTGATAAAAAAGGGCTGGCTGATACCCTGCTGGACTTTACCGAATGGCACAAGATTGTACCGTTACCGGCAGAAGAAAAAACTAAAAAGATGTCAGTGAAAGAATTCAGAGAAACACAATGGATAGAAGGCGGTATCTTCGGGGACTTTATCGAAGACGACCTGACTATTTATCCGCTTGCGGCAGCAGGAAAAGGCAGACTTAAACAACCTGTCTGGAACAAAGAATTATGTGTTAACTGTGAATTATGTATAAAAAATTGTCCTAACAGCGCGATTACAAAAGACGAAAACAAGGTCTATACAAGCTGTGACGAAAAGTGTATCGGCTGTTCGATTTGTGCAACGGTTTGTCCTAAATCAGCATGGACAATGCAGAACAACAAAAAAGAAATTTCCTAGCAAAAATTTTTATGTTAATTCGTTAAACCAGTATGAAAATCGGTTTTTTAAATTTAGCGAACAGTAATTGCAATACGTTTTCGACAGGCAGAACTACTTCTTCACCTGCGTTTTGCGGTAATTCGCCGCAGAAACTTATCCAAAAGATTCAATCAACAGAGAATTGTAAACATGTCCATCTTTCTTTTGATGAAGTGGCAAAAATATACAAATATTTAGGTTATGATGTGTTGATGAGACGCGGATCACATGCAATTATTCCTCTCAACGAAAAAGCCAACTTGCCACTGCCGATTCCTCATAAAGATAAATATGTATCTCCGTTTGATATAAAACGATTAAAATGCATTATTAACGGGGATATTGAAGGAGCTCTTAAACCGTAGCGACTTGGGGTAGTGAAGTTTTCATTTACTCCCAAAAGAAAAAGTTTGCTAGCGGATTTGCGGTAGTGTGACGGTTGCGTAGCAACCTAACACGTAAGTAGGAGCAAAACCACGCTTTTGCGACTACACGCATAATCCAAGACTACTAAAAAGAAAAAGTTTGCTAAGAAACTTAGCAAACATTAAATAAACACGAGGATATTAAGAGAGAGTATAAAAAGAATTTTTTGTTTAGTCCCTATCTTTCGATATTCGACTCTTATTCCTCGATCCAACTATTAAATTTAATTCCCGTACTTATATAAAGTATTTTTGGATCGAAGAATTGCGTCACATGACATATTCTTTACAGTCTGAAATATAGTATATACCTATGTATATATGGGGATACCGTTCCCGAGGGTTGTCATTTCTTACGCTGCGCTTGTTATGTCAAGTTTTTGACCGACTTGAGACTGTTTGAGGAAAGGATTGTTGTTAGCCTGAGCTTCTTGTTTAGCAGCTTCTTCTTCAGCTTTCTTTTCTCTGAAAGATTTACCGATGATAGGAGCCGTAAGCATACTTGCTGCGATAGGGAGGGCAAACATTCCGAGCATACCGAATGCTGCGCTTCCGACAGATGCTGCAAGAGAGAATACACCCATATTCAACAGAGCCTTACCAGCTTCTTTGATACCGCCCCAGATACCTTCTTCTTTTGTTCTGCCGACGATATCAGGAATTGATTGTGCAAACCATAATGCGTTCATAGCGAACGGCATTAATTTACCCAATGGTTTCATAGCACCTTTGAGTTTAGAGAGGATACCGGTTCCGGATTTCCAGCCTGCAGACATTTGACCGGGAGTAGCTTTAAAAGTACCGATTAAGTTCTTTAAGAACCCGCCTGATGCAGCCATTTGAGCATTTGTTTTGTTAAACCCTTTGGTAAAACCTGCACCAACAGCTTTCGGAAGTGAAATACCTGCTCTTGAACGAGCTTTAATCGCCTGACCGATTTCCTTACCCATTACTTCTGAGCCTGTACCGAACAAAAAGTTCGCACCGTACTCACCACAACGTCTAACTGTACTGAAAACACCGCTAACCATAATCTTGACACCTTACATAATGAAACACTAACTTGTACCATGATAAAGTATTTTTTTTTGAAGAATTTGCTATTTTTATATTTAATTGTAACAAATGTAAAGTTTAATTTATGCTATCATTTAATTATGGCAGATTTATTTACGGAACTGGAGCAACAGAACAAACAAATCCCATTGGCAGAACTATTGAGACCAAAGACTCTGGACGAGTTTTTAGGCCAGTCAAACGTCATTGCCAAAAATTCGCCGTTAATGAATTTGATTAAATCTCAGCGTCTTTTTTCGCTGATACTATGGGGAACCCCCGGTTGCGGAAAAACAACTTTGGCAAGACTTATTGCAAATCAGGTAAACGCACAATTTATTGAGCTTTCAGCAGTATCTTCCGGGATAAAAGATATCAAAGAAACCGTAGAGAAGGCAAATGATGCGCTCAGATACGGTCAAAAGACCATTTTGTTCATAGACGAAATTCACAGATATTCAAAGACTCAGCAGGACGTACTTCTGCCGTATATAGAAGACGGAACGCTTTACCTTATCGGTTCGACCACGGAAAACCCGTCTTTTCAGGTAGCGCCTGCACTAATTTCAAGGGTACAAATCATCAGACTTAATTCTATTGATGATGAAAGTATGGCAAAGATTATCAACAACGGATTTAACTACCTTGAAAAGAACCATCAGCCGATAGAATACGACGAAGAAGTAACAAAATTCATTATCAACAACGCAAGAGGTGATGCAAGAACTGCATTGAATATGGTTGAGAACTCGTATTTTGCGAGCAATTTTTCAAACAATTTCAGACAGCTTTCGGTTGAGATATTAGAAAGTATTACCCAGAAACGCAACACAAGATATTCAAGACAGGAACATTATGATTTTGCATCAGCTTTTCAGAAAAGTTTAAGAGGAAGTGATCCTGATGCTGCGATATATTATCTGGCAAAGATGATAGAGGCGGGGGAAGATCCGAGATTTATTGCGAGAAGACTTATTGTATGCTCGGCAGAAGATATCGGCAACGCCGATCCGCAGGCGCTGAATATCGCACTCAATGCCCATAAAGCAGTTGAGATACTGGGGCTTCCGGAGGGTAGAATCCCGCTTGCGCAGGCTGTAATTTATGTGGCTAAAGCACCGAAGTCTAATCAGGCTATTATGGCTATAGACTCAGCACTTGCCGATATCCATAGCGGACTTGATTATCCGCCCCCGATGCACCTGAGAGATTCACATTATAAAGATGCATCAAAATACGGGTTCGGAACAGGTTATGTGTACTCTCACGACCACCCCGATGTTGAACAACAGTTCATGCCTGACGAACTGAAAGATAGGAAGTATTTAGATTAACCACTAATATATACACGTCATTGCGAGGAGCCGTGGCGACGTGGCAATCCAGCCGATTAATGGGGAATTATTACTCCTCTCCCGCATAACTACGAAATCATAGATTTCTTGCTCTGCTCCCTCTCCCAAGTCGTAGAGGTTAGTATCACTTAATATCTTAATATCTTAGTGCCTTATACTATTTACCCCTGTATTTACCCCTCCCACAATGCAAAAAAGACAAGTGGTGGCTAATCACTTGTCTTTAAACTGAATATGAATATCAAAGAAAACCGCAACTTAATTTTTTAACTTAGTTTAGTGATAAACAGAATCTAATCTTACAATTCATAAATATCCCTTAAATCCCGCTTACATCTATATAAAGTATATCCGTTTTCATGAATTGACTTTGTGCAAAACTCTTGTTTACAATTCTTTACTAAAACCATCAGAACCCTGATATAACAAGATTTTTACATGGGCGCATCATGATAAAAGATTACGAATAAATTCCGCAGTCGCAGATATCGGTAAAACCTTTATGTTACAAAAAATACATATTATCTGACAAAAAATTTAGTGGTTCTGTTTTTTATACTAAGATAAAGGTAATAAACCATTTAAGGAGCAATAAGTGGGTAAGGTAGGCGCTATCGCAGTTGGATTAGTATTTGCAGGTGTGGCAACGGGGCTGACGGGTTGTAAAAGCGAACGACAGCCGAAATTTCCTCAGTCTGAACAGCTTCTGTCCAAATTTGTAGCCTCTCAAGACAGGGTTGAAAATATTGCATCAGGTTGGAGAGACGGCGGAATCGGTATGGCTGATGCGCAGTCGTCTATTGATTCTGCTGCATACAGAGCGGTGTTTAACACAACTGAGGCGGTTAAAGATTCTAAGAAGGTTGCCGAGTTCAACAGGATAGCTTCACAAAACAAACTGCCTGAGTATATAAAAACAGATGTTGCAGCGGGCGTGTTTTTAGACAGACGGATAAGAGCCAACAACTTACCGTTAGATCAGTTCAAATCAGTGAACAACTATATCGGCAGTGTGGGAATAGGTAACGATTATGCCAAATCGCCAAAAAGACAGTTTGTGGTTGATTCACTGGCGTATGACAACTTTTTCGGCAAACACCAACTGAAGACTGACCGAGTTCAGAGAATGATTAACGTGGTTTCAAGAAAGATAAAGCCTTAGACCATTTTTCCCATTTCGTATGCCTGCTGAACGAAAGGTGTTTGTTCGATTTCGCCTTTTTCATAAACGCCTTTGCCGCAGATATATCCACGCTCCTGCGAGCCTTCAAGACATGAGGCAAACCCTCTGAAACATTCCAGAGCAATGTCGATAACAGTCGTTGAATCTTCTGCTCCGGTCATAATGTAGTACATTTCTTTGTTTTTAATCTCGAGCCATCTTGCGACAGAACGATCAATTAAGGCTTTCATTTGTGCGTTTATGGAATAGAAATATATCGGACTGGACAGCAACAGAACATCAGAGGCTATCATTTTTTCGAGGATTTCAGACATATCGTCTTTTATGGCACAGACACCGTTGTTTCGCTGACAGAAATTGCAGCCGTGGCAGAAGCCGATATTTTTTGAAGCGATGAATATTTTTTCTACTTCGTGACCGGATTCTTGAGCGCCCTTCATAAAGGCATCACAAAGTGTATCGGAATTACCGTTT
>JAILHQ010000139.1 GCA_024695725.1 Cyanobacteria bacterium RUI128
AGCATATTCTTAAATTACCCTAAAATCAAAATAGTTTCAACTTTTAGGAGTTATGCACCATGTATTTCTTTTGTCCGATGGTCTGAATCCCAGTTTTTCGTAAAACGGAACAGCAACTTTAGTCGGATTTACATATAGCGGCTCTTTGTTATATTCCTTCTTGACGTAGTTTACCAGGTTTTTCCCGATATGGGTAAAGGCAGGTTTTTTGTTATGTTTATCATTTATAAAAGATGGTTTTGTCTGTAAAACTTCTATTTTAGTTCCGGGGTCGTCTTTTTTTACAACTTCAATAACCCCAAGAATATCTGAATAGTTCATTTTTTCAAAATTGTTTTTTTGTTTGGTCAGAGCATATACTTTTAGCTTTGGAAGAAGCTCTTCATTTTTTTGAGCTTCAAGCATGTCTTGATGTGTAAACACTGTGAATGATATATCCCACTTGTTGGCAGTTTTTTCTATTGCTTTTACATCATTAGGATTAGTTGATTCCATCTCAACGAGTGCAACCTTGCAGGGTTTATAGTTGTTATAGTACCTTTTTGCAATGTTGACGTTTTTTATATGATTGGCTGTAAAATTAATCGAGTCCATATTTATATAATTCATCTGAAAATATTTTTTGCTGAATAATGTTGAATATTATTATAAATTTTTATATTTACCCCTTAATATTTTTTCATAAACCCGTGACATGATACTTATTTTAGTATTAGAATAGTTATACAAATCATTTATATTTTAATTGAAAGGAATTAACGAATAATGGTACTGGAAATGCCTTATGCTGAGTTGGAAAGAGCAGTGAATCCAACACACGATATTAAACTTTTTGCAGGTCGTTCAAATCCCCAATTAGCACAAGAAATAGCTAACCATCTCGGCACAACGGTTGGTCCGATGGTAGTTAAGAATTTCGCTGACGGAGAAATCTATGTTCAGGTTAAGGAAAGCGTCAGAGGGGACGATGTATTTATTATCCAACCGCTTTGCAATCCGGTGAACGAAAACCTGATGGAGTTACTTATCATCATAGATGCATTCAAAAGAGCCAGCGCCAAAACAATTACGACAGTTATTCCTTATTACGGTTATGCAAGACAAGACAGAAAAACCTCCGGTCGTGAAGCTATTACAGCGAAACTGGTTGCTGACCTGCTGACCACTGCAGGTACAAACAGAGTACTTGCGATGGATTTACACACAGGTCAAATCCAAGGTTTCTTCAACATACTTGTTGACCATATATATGCTACTCCGATTATTACGGATTATATTAAAAATTTGAATCTTTCGCCTGATGAGATGGTGGCAGTCAGCCCTGATACAGGTGGTGTTCAAAGAACAAGAGTTTTTGCTAAGAGATTGGGATGCCCGTTGGCGATTATTGATAAGAGAAGAGATAAGCACAATGTAGCTATTGCTGCTAATATTATCGGTGATGTGGAGGGCAAGGTTTGTCTTATGTTTGATGACCTTATTGATACGGCAGGGACTATTACTGAAGCTGCTAAATTGCTTAAAGCTCATGGTGCTAAAGCTGTTTATGTTGCAGCTACCCACGCAGTGTTCTCAGGCCCTGCCAAAGAGCGTATTCAAAATTCTCCGATTGAAAAATGTATTGTTACCAATACTATTCCTTGGGCGAAAGAAGATTTACCGACAAATGTAGTACAGCTTTCTGTAGCACCTCTGTTGGCTCAGGCAATCTCTCGTATCCATGATGATGAATCCGTAAGTTCTTTGTTCGGATTTGAAAAAGAAATGCAAGTTGAGGGCTAATGCGGTAAAGGGGTAAATAGGGGTAAATAAGGGTAAATAGGGGTAAATGTATCCCGCATTTCCCCGGGTTCTTGATTGTACCTGTTATTTTGTTATGTTTTGTAAAAAAATATTTTAAAAAAAGCAATAAATACGCTTCATATGGTTTATACTAGGTGTGTAATGTGTATAAGGTGTACGATATGATTTTAGGGGTAAATTCAGGGGTAAATTCAGGGGTAAATTTTAAGGCAAATCAGCCTCCGAATGTAAATCCAAAGCAAACAAGAAGTAAAGAAATTAAGGGCGATTTAGCAGGTGCCGCAATCGGTCTGGCTGCTCCGACCTATATTGTTTGTGATTCTCTTAAAAAAATGACACCTGAATATGCAAAAGATGTTGCAGATGTTTTTTCTAAATTATTGCCGGAAGCAGACACTTTAGAAAATACAAAAAATGTTGCTGCAAAGATTTTTGAAGAATCAGGTTTGAAAGCTAAAGGTGTAAAACTG
>JAILHQ010000046.1 GCA_024695725.1 Cyanobacteria bacterium RUI128
TCTAATTTTATATATTCGTTGGGCAATTATAGATAAAAATAAACAAATAAGATCAAAAAAATATCATATAATACAATATATAAATTTTTTTGTTATATCTAATATTCAAATAATATTTTATCCTATTTATATTGGACTTTGTTTATTGGTAGTAACAACTAATATATCAAAATTTTTGTGTTGTGTGTTACTATTATTAATATTGTTTTACATCATAGGTTTTGTTATGAATTGTATAAAGTATAATATTAAACTACTTATTTGTATGTTGATTGTAATAATTTTAGTGCCATTTTTTTTACTGATTCTTGATTTAGTATTTGGAACAAATGCAGTATATAGAATGCTGTGTGTGATTTGTTTGTTATTTCTCGTTGTAACGTTTTTAATCGGAATTATATCTTCAATCTTTATAAATAAAATAGAAAAAATATTTATTTATAAATAAAATATCTAACTGGATTTTGTTGGGAATCAAAACTTAAACTATTCAATCGGACACGGTACATTTTTGAATGCCAAAAAGACAAAAGATGGCTATATTGAAGGGTTAGTTTTTGATAAGTATGATTATGAAAAGTGGAATTTAGATAAAATTATGAAAAATAAAAAACGTAAGTTTTATAACTTACGTTTTTTTTGTTATAAAAATTCTATTTTTATGCAGCCTCTTTCACAGACATTTGTTTTGCCATAAGATTGCCAATTTCCATAGCCTGAACTTTTTCACTGTCTGATAATTTGTCATTGCTTCCAATCCAGTCAGCTAAAGTTTCCCAAAGATTTCTGCCTGCTATAACTGCATCATTCAAAACGTTGAATATTTCCTTTGCTACGATAATACCCGTAACGATTTCACCTTTTGTAGGAACTTTTAATGCCTTCATTTGAGCATTACCCAAAAGATTTGCTTCGTTCTTTTCGTATTCAAAACCATCTGCATCAGGGGTTCTTTCAAATTTGTTTTGAGACACCCGGTCAATTTCGTTGTTCAGACTGTTTCCTTTTGGGTTCGCAGGTGTAAAAACCAATACAGGAACCACTTCCATTTTGGGGGCTACATACGTTTTTTTTGGGGCAGATGCTGATACTTCTTGCATTGTAAAATCTCCTACACATTTCGCACTCACTTATATAAGTAAATTAACAGCTAGAATTTGCCATTATTGGTTGTATTTTTAAGATTTGTTAATACAAATAACTTATTGACGATATCCGCGCAAAGTTATATTATATATCTAAGTAAAGGAGGCTTTTATGAAAAAATTTATGGTTATGTTGTTGGCTGCAGGTCTGTTTATGTTCACTGCCGTAACAGCTAATGCATCTTGTTGTTGTGACTGTCAGTCAAAATGTGGTGTAAAACAAGAATCTATCCAAGGTAACATTATTGATGCCGTCAGGGGTAAATGTGGGGGTAAATGCGAGGGTAAATCTGAGTGTAAATGTTGTTGCGACAAATGCTCTTGCTGTGACAAGTGTAAGTGCACCTGTGATAAGTGTAAATGCTCTTGCTGCGATAAATGCACCTGTGACAAATGCAAATGTTCTGACAAGTGCAAATGTAATTGTGACAAGGCAAAATGTAATTGCAAATCTAAAAAATGCAAATGCAAAAAAGGATGCCCTGTAGAAAAATAGATTAAAAAACGGAGATTTAATCTCCGTTTTTTATTTTAAAATAATATCTTTTATTACTTCCCCCGCCATAATCAGCCCGACAACCGAAGGTACAAAAGCGTTACTTCCCGGAATCTGATGTTTGACAGTTTCCTCATTGCTCTTAGCAGGCTTAATTGGAAGTTCTTTTGAATAAACTACTTTGACTTTTTTAATCTTACGTTTTTTGAGTTCCTGTCTGATAACTTTTGCAAGCGGGCAAACCGATGTCTTAGAGATATCAGCCACCTCAAATTTTGTCGGATCCATTTTGTTCCCGGCACCCATTGAACATATAATAGGAACATTATACTCTTTTGATTTTTCTATTAAAGAAAGTTTTCCGACTACCGTATCAATAGCATCAACAACATAATCATATTTTGAAAAATCAAATTCGTCTGCTGTCTCAGGGGTATAAAAAGTCTGATGTTTTACTATCTCAACTTCAGGGTTAATCTCTTTCAGCCTTTCTTCTGCCACATCTGTCTTGTATCTTCCGATAGTTTTTTGTGTTGCAAAAAGCTGGCGGTTCAGGTTCGTCACGGCAACCGTATCGTTATCAATTAAATCAATTTTCCCGACACCGCTTCTGACGAGTGCCTCAACACAATGACCGCCGACACCGCCTAAACCAAATACTGCAACATAAGAGTTTTGGAGTTTTTCAACTCCCTCTTTGCCTATTAATAATTCTGTTCTTGAAAACTGATCTAGCATAAACAAACTCTTTCTAAATGAAATTCATTATCGTTATCATAAATAGTCTGATAATTTCTTTCTGAAAAATAGTATTCAATATAATCTTTTGCCGACGGTGTAAGATTCTCTACCGAAAAATACTGACCGCCGCAAGTATCGTGAAGATGAAGTTTTGACTCAAACTTTTCCTCTAAAATGTTTTTTAGTTCTATTATTTTTGTAATATCTATCGTTGCAGGCATGATTTATTTTCTGTTTACTAAATACTCATTTACCTCAGGCGGAACAAACTTTGAGATATCGCCGTTGTTTTTTAAAATTTCTTTTACCGTACTTGATGAAATAAAGTTGTATTCAGGCTTGGTCATAAGAAATACTGTTTTTATATCTTCGCAGAGTGCTCTGTTTGTTTGTGACAACTGCATTTCGTATTCAAAATCAGAAACCGCTCTGAGCCCTCTCAGAAGTATAGTCGCACCTTTCTTTTTTGCATATTCGACAGTCAGCCCGTCAAAACTGTCAACCTCAACATTGTCAAGGTGTTTAACACTTTCTCTGATGAGATTCACTCTTTCTTCAACCGTTAAAAACCCTTTCTTTGCAGAGTTATTCAAAACGGCTATAATAACCTTGTCGAACATTTTTGCACTGTCTGTCAGTACGTCTAAATGTCCTAAAGTTATCGGATCAAAACTTCCGGGATATATTGCAATTCTCATAATGGTTTCCTCTTAAAAATTATATTTTTCAGGAATAACAAACTGTTCGTTATTCGCATCTTTATCGACAAATTTCAGGTAATCTTCAAGCGCTGTTTCTTTTGCGTTGTCATAAAATTCGTCAGATATAAACTGTTTGTGTAATTCTGTTCTTTCGCCTGAGTAGTTGCCCAAAACTCTTGCGTAGTCTTTGATTTCCTGCAGAGATTTACCCCCGCCGTAAGCTTTGGTTTTGGCATCTGTACCGGAAGGACGAATTTCTATGTATTTATCGCTGAACAGAATATATGTGCCGTCGCCGACAAACTTGATATCCTTAACATCCTCAAAATCAAGCCCTAGGAAGGCATCGTTCAGAACTAAGACTGCATCATCAAGCGATAACACACCTTTGTTTACACCTATCGCAAGTGAGAGGAAGAACAAATCGTTCTTTGTTCTTTGTTTTTCGCCCTCTGTTTTTGCAAGTTTGAGTTTTTCGATATCAGGTTCTGATTCGTTGTAATATGCGATATCTTCTCTTGTATCGAAAATTGATTCAATTCTGTTTTGTTCAAACACCTCGATCAGATATTGAGAGAGTGTCATATTTTCTTCTTCAAGTTGTGCAATAAGTGATGATGCAACAATGATAGCCTCTGTTGCACTCTTTTCTCTCATAGCAATAGCCTCTCTGCCTGTGAGTGATTTAACGGTGTCTTCTGCACCCATAATCATACCGCCTGATTCTTCACCTGCGAAAATCAAACGAGGCTGAATACCTAAATCAATAGTATTGCCGAATACATCATCAACCTTAACAGGCTTGTCAGGGTCGGTTTTGAGCTGAAGTTCAACTTTTTTCATAATGTTTGCGATTTCTTTGAACCCGACAGGAACGTTTACTACCTTAACATTATTTACCCCTGCCCATTCGTCCCAAGAAAGAGCAGATGCTGTTGTCTTAATCATAAATCTCGGGTGGTTGTTCCAGCGGTGGCTTTGTTTAAGCTGTTTCATTCTGTAATCCATAAGCATTAAAAATGCCTGGTTTGCAGTGAACACGGTAAGCACTCTGCCTAAACCGAGTTTTATGTATGAAATACCGTTTTCTTCAAGTGTCGGGATATTGCCTTCGTTTTCCAATTCACAAATGGTTAGCCTGTCGTGGTCAGGGTCTGTGATGAGTACCGCAGTCCCTATCGGATAATCTCTCAATACTACATCGTAATCAAGTGATTCAATGACAGGGAAGAAGGTTTCACCGTTCGGTTTCTTTGCGATAACGGTTGCATCAACCGAATAATCGTAGAAGGTGCTGTTCCCCTTAGGATCAGTATCATATTTACCGATAGAGTGGAAGAACGGATCTTCTTCCGTATTGTTCCAGTCGAATTTATCAGAAAGCCCTAGTTTATCAAGCACTCTGCTGAGTGTTCTGTAAGCACAGCCGCCAACACTTTCTATAACAATTTTGTTTTCCATTGATTTTAGTTTTGTTAAATCTTCTGCAACACCGTTTTTGAGGTAATCAACGTAAAGGTTTATGCCGTCTTCAAGTTTGGTCATAATTTCTTCGTCTATCAACGGGTTGTTTTTAGCGGAAATTTTGATTTCATAACTTCCCTCACGTTCAACTGTGTCGAAAATCATCTGAATTTTTTCAACAAATTCGAGAGATTCTTCAGGCAGATACTGACTGCCTTGTGAGTTCAAATCTTTTGTAGCGGTCTTAACTGAAATCCCGTGGCTTGATGTGATGTATTCTCCGCCGACCAAATCAAGTTTGAACGCCAAGAATGATGCAAGCCAGATAGGAATAGTTTGTCTGCCCTGAGAAGTCAAAGTTTTTATTCCTTGTGCTGCCTGTATTCTGGCAATAGCATCAAGGTACAGTTGTGAATTATAACGGACTTCGCTTCCGACGAGTTTGATAACCTCTTTGCCTTCGTATTTTTCTCTGACAACAAGAGCTTTAGCCAAAGTTGCAAGAACAATACCAACGAGGTTAATCGGGAATCTAGTATCCTGCGGAAACAAGATGTTTTGAGGCCCTCTGATGCCTGCAGTGGAAACCTTTGCCTCTTTAGAATAGTTTGCGAACCATTCTAACAGGTTCAGACCTTCAGGGTTTGTGTTTTCATCATAAGGGTAGAGGTGTTCTTTTTTTAAGGTAAAAGTGAACTCACCCTCGTTTGAAAAGTCCATTAACTTATTGTTTTTTATATAATCAGGTGTCTTGTCAAAGACATTCTTAAATAATTCGTTTTCTAAATCACAACTTGCACTAATATTCATAAATCTTCCTTAATATCGTATAACTTCTATATTATAACCCAAATATTAAATGAGGGTAAGATGGATTACAGGGGCAGGTTGATTTTTATTTCTCCGACGGTATCGTTGTGGAGGGTTTTTATAGTCTTATCACATTTGTAATCTGACCAGCCGAGTTTATTCAGTGCCTCAAAAACTACAAGCCTTCTTGTATCCATATTACAGTCGTTAATCTTGACGATGAGTCCGTCATTTTCTTTTACATTAACCACGGCACAAAGTCCGCCTGCGCCGACTTTTGCAACAAGTCCTTCCGAGTTTTGGATAATTTCTGTATCCAGTCTGTTCATACCACCAATGATATAAGGGTTTTCGAGGTATGCGTTTTTAATCTTTTCGTACCTGTCGTCACAAAAAAGATTAATAAACCCCTTCAGCATATTCCTCAAAGGCATAGCCAAAATCGGTACTCCGCAACCGTCTTTGGTTATCGGGTAGGGGTAAATATTATGGTTTTGCTCTACCTCACAGAGGTCTGAAATTTTATCCTTAACTTTTTGTTGCAGCGGGTTATCAATACTGTCATAGGTTTCGATATCCCAGCCGTTTTCCTTACAGAGTGCCAGGAACAAAATATGTTTTCCGACACAGTTATTATGAAAATATGTTATCTCATCTTTTGTGTTCTTGTCATAAAGAGGTGCGTGCAGACCACATTTGAGCCATTCGTATTTCAGTCCGAACTTATCCAGCAGTCGTTTTGCAATATCTGTATGGCATTTTTCGCCTGCGTGAGATGCACAACAAAGCGCGATTTCCTCAGATGTTAAATCATACTTTTTATCAAGCTCATAATCTATCATCAGGCTTGCCTGCAGAGGTTTTGCGCAAGACCTTAAATAATAAGGATAATCACTTGCCTGACCAAGCTTTGTGGTCAGGACATATCCGTCGTGCTCTTCTTCTGTTAAACCGTCTCTTATGTGTTCTACTAACATACTACAATTTTAGCACTAAAATATTTGTAATGTTTTGTCACATACAATTGACAAAATTATGAAAATGAGTGATAAATAAAGGTGTAGTGTTTATTATAGGAATGTACGTGTATGAAAATCTGCCCTGTGTCGTCGTTTGGTGTAATTAATTTTACCTCGCAAG
>JAILHQ010000057.1 GCA_024695725.1 Cyanobacteria bacterium RUI128
ATATAATCAATGTGCAGGGAGATGAACCTCAGATTACTCCTGAGGTAATTGAAAAGGTAATTGATGCAATAACAAATTCAGATGCGGATATTTCTACATTAGTCAGAAAAATAACCGATAAAGCGCAAATTGAAAATCCTAACTGCGTGAAATGTGTTTTTGATAATGATTATAACGCACTTTATTTTTCAAGATGCCCTATTCCTTATGAAAGAAACAAAAACGAATCAGACTATTACGGTCATATAGGAATTTACGGATATAAGAGAGAATCACTGATTAAAATGACAAAACTTCCCCAGACAAATCTTGAAAAACAGGAAAGTTTAGAGCAATTAAGAGCACTTCAAAACGGAATGAAAATCAAAGTTGCAGTTGTTGATTTAAACCCTGTTGGCATTGACACAATGGAAGATTTTGAAAACTTTAAAGCAGTGGTTGAAGGTTAAATTTCTTCTACTTTAACTTTTTTGGCTTTTCTGTAGAAGTCCTGTTTATTTTTAGCGCCATCGATATCTTTTGTGGTTAATTTTTCAAAGTTAATTTTGGTGTTATCCGAACCTAAGAGAAACATTATATCTATAAAGCCCATTTCACGCACAAAGTCATAGGCAAGCGCAAGCTTAACATCCCTCGGACCTATCAGAGCATATATACGCTGTTCTGTGAATAAATCGTGTTCATAGTTATCTTTATCGGGAGTAATTGTAACACTGTAGCCGAGTGCAAACGCATTATTTAAGTTAAGCTTCTGATGAATAACAAAAGAAGATTTACCGTATCTGTATTTATCAAAAATAAAGGGGCTGTCACCGTGGATACCTGATAAGAAGTAGCCTACGCTTGATTCAAGTTTTTTAACTTTTGCCGTAACAGTAGGACCTATCCTTACAACACCTGCCGTATCGCCTGTACCATATACGGTAGCGGATGCCTGAGCAAAGCCTGCAAATCTCAGGTGCATATCCTGCTCTTTGTTTTTATATTCAAAGAAGGTTTTTGCAAGCTGCATATTATACCTGAATCTTGTTGTTGAAAAATAATGTTTTCTGCCGTACTTTTTATAATCACTGAAAAGACCTGCATAAGCGCCATGGTTAAACGTAATCTTCTGATACGGGTCATAATATGCTTTTTCAAAGGCTAACTGTGCCGCATAGCCCGATCTTCTTGCTCCCATAAAGCCTTCAGGAATGTAGCTGTTTCTGCCGTATCTTAACGTAAATCCGTTACCGAAACGGTATATACCTCTTGCAACAAATTTTTCGGTACTGGATGAATAACCTGCTTCCAACATGGAGTTTCTGCTTCTGTGACGGGCTAAGATACCTACACCGAACTTTCCTTCGCCGCGGGTTAAGGCAGGCATAACTTTTAAAGTCTGGCCTTTCGGAAGCTTGTTAACAAAACCATATCCGACATAAGTACCAAAAGTTCTGAAGGTACCGATTTCCAGAGAATTTGTTTCAATTGTATTATTTTCTTTGTCTGAAATTATTTCTATATCTGTTTTAGGAGCGATTCTGTGGTTATTAAGATAAATCTTTGAATCCTTCAGGACAAGACTGTTGTGGTCTTTGTAACTTGTAATTACACTTTCTTTTGAATCTATACTGTATTTCATCTTTGGTTTATCAACGTTTGTTTCTTTAATATTGTTGGGATCATATAATTCGCCTGTGCTAACGGGAGTGTATCTGTAAAAATGGCGCGGAATAATAGGCAATTCTTTTTTCATCGTGCATTCTACATTACCGTTTATCATTTGTATATCGTTTGCAATAAGATAACTTTCCTGCGCATGGATTATAAAAGAATATGCCTCTGCAACAGGGTTATCCATGATGATATTTTCTTCATTCAGATTTACTATTAAAGACTGCCCCGACATTTCAAGACCGTTTTTTATAATTTTTACATGTCCTGTCAGTTTTAATGTCTGAGAAGCCTTATCTAAAACCGCATTATCGGCTTTTAAGGTGACACCTGATGATTTTGCAATAAGTTCAACA
>JAILHQ010000071.1 GCA_024695725.1 Cyanobacteria bacterium RUI128
GAGTTTTCTTTTGCAAGATTATTGAGTTTTTCCGATACGTCAAACACCTCTGCCCTGCTTATTTCCCAATAATTTTTTAAGACAGGTTCTATCAGTTCGTAATTATAACTTTCTCTTGTTTTTGTCGGAACAAAAAACGCCTGTGAACGTGAAACAATGGTTGAAATTAAATCGTCTTTATCTCTTGTAAGAAAAATAAAAGTAACTCTTTCCGGTGGTTCTTCAATAGATTTAAGCATTGAATTGGCAGTTGCAGCAGGGAAATTAATCCTGTTTAAGCCCTGAATATTACCATCATCATCTCTGTCGCAGAAGATAAACACTCTGTGAAAATCTGATGATATTATGAGTGAATTTCTCACGGATTCAGACTGTTTTACGGAAATATTAATTTTTGAAGTATCACCGTCAGGTTTATTTTCCAGTCTTGAAAAAGTCAAAACCCCCGGATGTTTATTTTCTCTTAGCCACCTACAGCTCAGACAGTCGCAGTTGTCAGACTTGTCCCCTTCACAGTTCAACAGCCTGCCGATTTCGGTTGCAAGTTCATATTGCGCCTGCAAATCGTTACCGTAGAACAATATACTGTGTGCAAGTTTTCCGTCTGTTGAGTTTATTGTTTTCTCAAAATAGTTTGTCAGAAACGGGTATTTATCCGATAATAGCATTTTCAAGCTCCTCCTGAGGACTAAATACTTGCCCCGTTTTAATTTTGTATTCCGCTTCCGTTATTCTTGTTTTTAGATCGACCAACGTTTTGAGTTTTGTATTTCTTAATTTGTCGAGAGTAACCTTTACTCTGTATTCGTGCATGCGTCCGAGTTTATCCCCGATTTCTTTATGACTCATTGTTTTGCAGTGCAACTTCATATATATCCATTGTTTCAGCATAGTCTGCAGGGGTACAAGAACCTCTAACGGGTGCCTTGTTTCAAGCAGTTGTCTTAATTCTATCATTGCTTTTCCGTAGTCATTGTCAATAATAAAATCTGTCAGGTTAAACAAATCTTCGTTAGATGTACATATCTCATTAACCATCTGTTTTGTGATAATGTTTTCTGGGTGCGCAAGCAGGCTCAGTTTTGATAATTCTGTATCATATTCGCGCAGATTATTTCCTTTTGCCATGATGAGAGCTTCCGCAGCATCATGGTTGATTTTGAGTTTTTTGTCTTTTGCTATCTTTGTTATCCAGCTAATCAGTTCCGCTGTTTTGTATTTTTGAATAGATGGGAAAGTCTGTGTATTGAACTTTGATAAGGTTTTAAAGATTTTTCTTCTTGAATCGGGTGCTTTTTTCTTGTCATCTCTGTCATATTTTTCGACAAAGAAAATATCAAGCATTTCTGAATTATCCTCAAGCGCAGCAGATATTTCTGAGATTTGCTTATCATCAAGTGATGCCGACAAAAGACTTTCACGTTTGTTGCCTGATTTAAACAGTTTGTGAGTATTTATCACAATCATCATTTTGCCGAACATCATCGGCTGAGTTCTCAGAACGGAAACCAAATCAGGATATTCCAGTTTGTCATAAACTGTATAATTCATCTCGGAAAAGTTTTTATCAAGTTTTGCTCTATACTTTTCCAATTCCTTATCTATTAAATAATCTTCATCACCATAGAAAAAATACACGCTCATATTTATATATTACAATAAAAATAATTTCTTTATCGTAACTTAATTTAATATAAAGTACTTCTGATATTTAATACTAAATCTCTTCGTAAACTTTTACCAGATTGAGCAAATCTTCTTTTGTATAACCTCTGACCTTTGATTTACTGCCATTAAAGAGTTTATATGCATCATTGAATAATTTTGATGCAAATTCTTCTTTTGCTTTGATTAATTCTTCAGAACATTCTTCGAGAGGTACTTCGCGGTAGGTTGCTTCTCTCGGTAAGAGAATTTCTTGTTCTTTTCCTGCAAAAACATCTTTCATTTTCCCCTGAAATGCAGAAAGTCTGTGTCCGCCTTTAGTTTTTATTACGGAATAGGTGTTATATGCTACTTCTTCAGGATCAGCCCATCCGTTATTGTGTCTTGCGGCACCTGTTGCACTTGTTGATGTTGACATGAATTGTCCTGTCTTTTCGCCCATAAACCCTTGTCTGAAGACAATACCTTCATATCGTCCTGCATCTTTATCAAGATGTGCCAGTGAATAGTCCATTGCTCTCACTACATCTTGCAGTTCAGCAGTCGGTTCACTTCTGCCGCTCAAATATCTGTTAATCTGATTAGAGATATCACGGTGTCCGCAGTAAGGGAGTAAACCCTGTTCTATTTCTGTCGCATTCGGATAAAACTTCATATCTTCTTCGCATAACCACAACGGATCTCCGCTTTTGGTTTTAGCCTTTTTAATACGTTCTAAAACTTCCAGATATTCTTCTTTACTTTGGATTGGTGTTAAATCTTTTGTTGAAGTTAAGGTTGCTCTTTTTACAACTGAAGCAGCTTCTTTTTCAGCCTTTTTAACTTCTTTTACCACAGGTGCTTCGTATTTTTTGAGAGCTTTCCCTGTTGTGCTGATACTTGGTTTGGTTATTAGTGCAGCATTAGTATTCCCTTGAGAGGATAAATATTGCCATACCTTTGATTCAGCCTGTTGTTCTGCTTCCTGAACGATTTTTGGCAGATTTTTTTCTTCTGACTCAATCAGCTTGGTCGTTGCACCGTATATTTTCTGTAAATCTATTCTAACCATAAAAGTACCAAATAAACTAACCTTACACTACAATAAAGTTTTATTATTCGGAATTATTGCTTAATTTGAATAAAAATATGTATTTTGTTTACATAATCTAAATATTGAAAAATTCTTCGGCATTTTTAGTTGTTGTTTCAATAACTTCGTCAACACTGATTTCTCTGAGTTTTGCGATTTCTTCCGCAACATATTTAACGTAAGCCGGTTGATTTTCTTTTCCTCTGAACGGAACAGGTGTAAGATAAGGTGAATCTGTTTCAAGCACAAGGTGCGAGAGCGGAATAGCCTGAGCAACTTCTTTTGGCTTTACCGCATTTTTAAAGGTTACCACTCCGCCAAGTGCTATGTACCAACCTTCTTTTACACATTCCAGAGCAAATTCGGGACTGCCAGAAAAACAGTGAAATAACACTTTACTTCCCTGATTTACCTCCTTCAGAATATTAAAACAGTCTTTGTGGGCATCTCTGTCATGTACTACAATAGGCAAATTAAGTTTGTTTGCAAGTTTTATCTG
>JAILHQ010000077.1 GCA_024695725.1 Cyanobacteria bacterium RUI128
TTTTGGTGGCAGTGGATATGAACTCGCTGCAATAAACGAATTGGCAGCAAATGCAGTAGACTCAGGAACATTGACAACATACTTAAATTCTTTATATGACTACTTATGCGGAAGTGGTTCTAAACCGTCTGCTACAATTCCGGGAACTATCAGCAGCTGCATTATATCACAAGTATCAAAAGGTAATTGTCAGGTTGAATACGATACAACTCCTCAATGGACCGGTAACTGGGTATGGGATACTACTGATCCTGACTATATTCACTATTCACAAGAATATGATAATCTGCTTCAATTACAGAATGCTACCGTTACATATAAGATTATTGATGACACGTTAGCCGAAGATCCTGAATATCTCAACAACCTCTTTGCAAACGGTTCATTTGTTCTCATAGATTACTCTAAAGGTCTCGGGGATGATATGACTCACACAAGTGTTTCTGTTGAAACAAACTTAAGAGAAGTTGAAGACGAAACTAATCTCAGAAAGGCTGAAGCTAAATACGAAGCTGATATGAGAAAAATCGACCACAAAGACAGAAGATATGATATCGAATTAGCTGCATTAGATGCAGAAAGAAACGCTATAAAATCAGAGATGGAAACACTCAAAACTGTTGCTAAAGATAACGTTGAAAGAACATTCAGATTGTTCTCATAGGTCTAAACCGTTTCAACAACGTCTATATTTGTTTCACAAGATAATTCTTCATGAGCTATTACGGTTAAATTATTAATGAACTCTGAGAAAATTGCAAATGTCATATGACGAATTTCCATAGGAACGAGAATTATAACTTCCTTCATTTCGTGTTTTTCCGCAGCTTTTATGATTTTCTTAGCAATTTTTTCTGCAATTTTGCCGTCAACCTTAATAATAGCCTCATCATCCGATTCGGTTAATTTGAACATACTGTCAAGAGTTGTACCAGAAAACTCTATGACTTTAGTTGCTTCGCTTCCAATGAATCTTCTTGAGATATGTTTAGCAAGCGACAGTCTGATTCTGTCGAGCAAACCGTCTTTTGATACTTCGTCTGAAAAATCGTTTATTTTTTCAAAAATATAATCAATATCTTTTATCGAAATCTTTTCCCTTATGAGGTTAATAAGAATGTATTTCAGTTCTGCAAGGGTAATGAAATCAGGAATAATATTATTTATTACAAACGGATTTCTCTTTTCAACAAGTGAAACGTATCTGTTTATATCACTGTAATCAAGAAGTTCGGATACATATTTAACTGATATAAACTCAATGGCACGAGCAATATATTCAACTGCACTGTATCCTTCTGCCCAGAAATCTTCTGCCTGATTGCCATCTATCCACCAGACTTCTTTTCCGGTAATTTCGTCTTTTGCAACGATAGTTCCGGCTGGTTTTCTTGAAAGTTTTATATCATCTTTAAAGTATGCAATATGTTCAGGAACAGCCACAGACTTATAGACTTCAAGATTATGAACTTTTATACTGAACTCGTACGGTGCGAGTGTGTCTTCATCCTGAAAAATCATTTTCGGAATCACATATCCGAGTTCGTCAGTCAGTTTCTGTCTTGATTTTACGGTTTCAGACAACAAGTCGTTCTGACTATCGGGACTCACAAACTCAAGCAATTCGTCGCTCAGGTTTACCGTAAATTTTTCTTCCCCTATTCTAGAATACATTACTCCCGGTGAAATCTCTTTAACCAAATCTTGTTTCAAGCTGTCTAATCTTTGCAGTTCGTCAGACATCTGTCTGTTCAGGGTATCTCTTTCAGACCAGTCAACCTTATCAATTTCTGCCTTAACATTTGCAACTCTTTCTTTTTGAGCTCTTATTTTGCCTATAATATCTTTACAAGTTTCGTAAGGAGTCATATTGTTTGATAACATTTTTTCCATCTGAGCCTTAAAGTTCTTGATGTTAACAACTTTATCAAAAACTTCATTATCGTCAGACATAGGGCGTTCACGCATAAAGATGCAGCTGTATAAATATTCTTCATCAGTTTCAACTTCGTGCAAAGTGTATAAATCCCACCCTTCAAGGGACATCTCATTCAACAAATCTTCAAGAGCTTGTCTGTCGTCTGTCTGAACTTCTTTGATTACATACTCTAAATTTCTGCTAAACATAATGTCCCTTTCTGTGGCTCATAAATAAATTAAATAGTATCTTATAACTTGCAATTTTTCAAGAGGAAACATTTCATTATTTACATAAAAGGATAAATTATTTACCCTAAATATATCCCCTATAATTTAGCACCTTTAAGTCTGTCGATAAGAGTTTTGGTAATATCAACACCACCGCAGAATACAGCCTTATCACTGATAACAGCATCAAGTTTTTGCTCTACCATAATACCTTTAGCAACTTCTCTTATCTTAGTAAAAATCGCCTGTTCTGTTTTAGCCTGTTCTCTCAGGTATTCGGTTTGTTTTGCTTTAAGTTCTGCAGTAACCTTATCCTGGAAATTTTGTTTTTGTACCGGTGACTGAATTGCTTCGTATTCCTTTTCCTTATCAAACATATATTGTTTGATAGCCAAAGCTTTTGAGTCTAACTGTTTTTTTGCATTAAGTGCAAAAGAACAATTTTCAATAACTTCTTCGTAATCAACATATCCTATACCACCTGCAAACGAAACACCTGTACACATTATTGTTAATAAAGCCGTTAAAATAGCAACTTTGATTTTTTTCATAATATTTCTCCTTAAATTTTTGTTTTCCTAAATTATTTACACCTAATATTTACCCCTAGTACATCATGTCGCCGACACCGAAGGTGAAGTAACCGTGTTTGCTTCCGTAAGCACCGCTACGTGTAAGAGGAATACCGTAATCAACAGACAGAGGACCTACACCCGGAATATAGAGTTTCAAACCGATACCTGCCGTAATTGCTTCCATTGGTCTATCATAAATATAGTCAGATGTATATCCCTTGAACACCTTACCTGCGTCAACAAAGAAGGTTAAACGGAGGTTTTGGAAGAAATTAACTTTTAATCTGTCTAAGAATAATACAGGAGTTGCAAGTTCGATTGAACCCATTGCAAAAGCGTCACCTGTACCAACACCGTTAATCTTATAACCTCTCACTGTATAAGGGCCACCTAAACGGTAAGCCATAACTTCAGGCATATGATCTCCGAAAATCTTTCCGCCTGCTTTTGCGGTAAGTGATAATGATGACTTAGACGCAACAGGGAAGAATCTCTTCAGCATACCTGTAAGTTTACCGTTAGTTCTGTTAAATTCATCCAGACAAAATGCCTGATCATATCTGATTGATGCCAATACACCGTTTCTCGGGTTAAGAGAAGAATCTCTTGTATCGTATCTTAAGCCCGGGCTGAGTGTTAAGAACAAACCGCCTTCTAATTGTTTAGCACGTTCGGAAATAGGAACCCCTTTTCCTCTAAACATATTTTTAATTCTTTTTTCATCCCCTTCTTTCAGGTGAATATTTTCAGCCCCGAGAGATAATGATGAAACGAGGTTAGGATTTGTCTTCATTTGGTGAGACAAAGTAGCCTCAAAACCAATTCTGTTTTCAACTGCCAACGGTACGTTATAACTACCAAAATCTCTGAAGAAGATCTTACTCATCAGAGAAGTATCAGCATTAAACAAATACGGCTGGAAGAAACTCAGCTCAGCCTGAAAGTTCATGTGGTTCTTAACGGTTGTATCGCTCATGATAACACCGGAACCAACCAAACCGCTTAGTGAAACTCTCTGATTCAGACCTCTGAAGTTATTATCACTGATACCCAATGAACCGAAGACACCGGTACTTGAATCAAGACCACCACCCAGTGAAATAGATGCAGTTCTTTGTTCTGTAATTATTATTGTAATATCATACTTGTCAGGATCGTCAGGACAAGCATCAATACTTCTGTTAACATCCTTGAAGGCCTGCGTAGAATATAATCTTACCAGGTCTTGTTTGATTTGGTTTTCATTATAAACCATACCCGGTTCTGTCAAAATATTTCTTGTAATAACATATTCTTTAGTTTTATTATTTCCGGAAATAAGAATCTTGTTGATAGTACCTTCTTTTAAACTGATATTGATAGTTCCGTCAGGGTCGTCGTATATAGCATCAACCCTTGCCAGAATGTATCCTCTTGATGCATAACATTCATTAATCTTTTCAATAGCCTTGTTTACATCGTCAATATTCTGAGGTTTGCCTATAAGCGGAGCAACCAACGGCATCAATTCTTCCGTTGATATAACCGTATTTCCGTCAATCATAACATCTCTTACCGGAATATTTTCTTCCAGTAAAATCTTCAGGGTAATTGTTCCGTCAGCATTTTCAACCGGAATAGCTTTCATCTTTTCCGTAAAGAAACCCATCTGGTAAATGTTTTTCAAATCTCTCTGAATCATGTCTGCATCAAAAGGATCCCCTTTTTTCATCTGCATCTTAGACAACACAGCTGCCGGCTTGATAACATTGGTACCAAGGATTTCTATATCCCGAATAGTCTGGGCATTTTTAATAGAAGTGTCAAAATATTCTTCACTGCCTGAATTATCGGACGGAAGCCCAAAATCAGATTGCTGACCATTTATAAATGTCTCAGCATCAGCTCCTCCGGCCAGTGTGAAAAACGCGCACAAAAATATTAAACTTTTTCTCAATATATCAACTGAGTTCAATGACTCTCTTCCCCAAAACTATTATATTTATAATTTTAACACAAGAAACATGCGTGGGCAAAAGTTAAAGAGTGCATGTTTTTTAGGTTTATGAAGCATCCTGAAAGCTAGTATTTACGGCATTATTTCCCCGTTAGATATATTGTATATCTTTACATTTCTTAAGAATGACTCATCAAACAACAAAGTATCCACCGAAGTTATTACTGTTTGGGTATCTGCAGATATTGATTTTAAGAGATAATTTTGCCTTAAATCGTCAAGTTCCGCAAGAACATCATCTAAAAGTAACACCGGACTGTACCCTTGTTTCTCTGTTATAAGCTCTATTTCAGAAAGTTTTAATGCAAGAACAATTGTTCTGTGCTGTCCCTGCGATGCAAACTTTGTTGAATCCTGTTTATCAAGATAAAAATATATGTCATCACGATGCGGACCGACACATGCCTGACGGCGCGCAAGCTCTTCCGCCCGCCGTTCATTTAATTCACTGCGAAGCGCCTGAGCGATTTCATCATTTTCAAAATAAGGGAAACTGTACTCAAAGGAAAACTCTTCATTTGATGATATCCCTTTGTATTTTTCAACGGCATGTTTTCTAAGCTCGGATAAAAACTTTTGTCTTGTAAAGATAATATTTGCTCCGGATATAACAAGCTGTTCGTTAAAAACGTCAAGCAAATCATGGTTTACTTCCGGCTCTTTTAACAAGTTGTTTTTTTGAATACGAATTTTATTATATTTTGATAATCTTTCATCATGCGCCGGATAAATCTGCGCGATAGCATTATCAAGCCAGTCACGTCTGTCCTGCGGGGTGCCTCTGAGCAGAAGCAAATCTCTTGTTGAAAACAAGACCGTGCTCATTGCAGACTTGTAATTCTTCGGGGTGGTTTTTAAGCCGTTCAGTTTTACGCTTTTTGTTTTGTTAAGCTCATAATCGACTTCAAGTTCAATCTCTGCATCAGACTTATTTAAAATCCCATGTATATTAAAACCGTTTTCTCCAAATCTGACAAAATCTTTTATATTGGAAGTCCTTGGCGATTTGAGTGCAGACAAGAAATAAATACTCTCAAGAATATTTGTTTTACCCTGAGCATTTTTCCCGATAATAATTATCTTGTCGTGGTCTAAATCTAACGAGATTTTAGGACAATTTCTGTAATTTGTAAGGTCTAAACTTTTTAATCTCATATATCGATTATACACTAAAACTAAAAGAGGGCAGATTAAAATCTGTCCCCTTTTATCAAAAACAATTTATCAGCCTAGTCGAATGTATATCCGATAATTGCTGCTTCTCTTGCTCTTTTGATTGCCTTAGCAATCATTCTCTGGTGTTCCGCACAGTTTCCAGTTACACGTCTAGGAATGATTTTACCAGCTTCTGTTAAATATCTTTTTAACTTAGATGCATCCTTGTAATCAATCTCAGTAACGTGGTCAGCACAGAAACTGCAGGTTTTACGTTTTTTTCTGTCTTGATCTTGTTTTGCCATTGTTATAATTTGCCTTTCTAGCCTTGTTATACTACTTTTAACTTTTTATTTATCCTTAGAACGGAATTTCATCTTCGCCTATAAGGACTTCTTCCTCTTCAGCGAAATTAGGAGCTTCAAATTCTCCGAACTTAACTTCTTCAGCCGGAGCCTGAGAAGGAGCAGGTGCTGACAGATTTCCCGAGGCTGACAACAACTCTATATCACTGGCGTCAATTTCAAAGTATTTTCTTTCTGACCCGTCTGCAGACTTGGTTGACGACACCTGTAATCTTCCGTCTACAAGTAATCTGTCCCCCATTTTTACACCATCAAGAAGGCCAGCAAGAGATTTTCTTTTTGAAACTACTCTTACCAATAATTCTTCATTGTCATCTACTTTGAGAGTAAGCCCGAAAACAGCAACGTCGTTTTGAGTAAAACGCTTTTCCGGTGCTCTGTATACAGTTCCTGTTACTGTTGCTTTAGCTAAAGTCATCTTATACTCCTGCTTTTGTAGATTGTTCTAAGAACATTGTTCTTAAAATACTGTCGTTCAAACGTAACTGACGTTTAAATTCAGCAACCTTTTCTTCAGGTAATGATAATACCATTGAAGTAAAGAAACCATCTCTGAAGTTTTGGATTTCATAAGCTAATTTTTTGCGACCTATTTTATCGATAGAATCTGCACTACCGCCTAAAGCTTCTGCATCTGAAGAAACCTTTGCAATAAGTTTATCTACTTCTTCTGCATCTGCATTTGGCTTGAAAATTACTAATAATTCATATTTTTTCATTATATATTTCTCCTTTTTTAGAAATAGTACCATAAACATACTAATTTCAACAGTCATAGTGAAGAAACTTAACAAAGGTATATTATAATTTCCCCCACCTGACACTCTATTTTTTACTCTCTGGCAAGAAGGTTAAATTTACCCCTGTATTTACCCCTGCATTTACCCCCTTTTAATCGTCAGTCTTTCAAGCCAGCGAACAAAACGAGTCGGGATACCCTCATTCGCCGCATTGATAGAACCTACCAAAATAGTCATACAGCCTAATCTTTTACCGCATAAAATATCGGTAAGCGGTCTGTCCCCAACCATAGCGCAGTCGTCTTTTGATAACCCGCAGGAGGTAATATATTTCCCGATAATTTTTGTGCCTGGTTTTGCACATGAACCCAAAACATCAAAATCAGATATCTCACGCACACCGTCAATATATTTACCACGATTGTTGTTGGATACTACAACAATTTTAAAATCTTGTTTTACTCTGTTTAACCATTCAACCGTTTCGGGAAGATATTTCCCCGATTTTGAAACCATTAAGGTACTGTCCAAATCAAACATTATAAGTTTGACCCCTTTAGATTTAAGCTCATCCAGATCTATATCGTAAATACTCTTCAGATTATAATCAGGTACTAAAAACACTCTCCCCAACCTTCTATTTTATCCCGACAGTCCTTACAAGAGCGTACTTGTAATCTTTTATGTCGTTATCAAATTTTACCCAAAGCTCATCGTTTGTATTTGCAAACTCTTTGATTTCACCCTCTGCGGTTTTCATCTCAACCGCCCTTGTTATGAATTTTTCTGATGGGGAAATAACCTCTATATCCTCATTTATAAAGAATTTGTTCTTTGTCTTAATCTTATAATACCCGTCTTTCCTGTCATGAATTTCGCACAGGAAATCAGCTCCTGCCAGACCTTTTGCAATATCATAACTGTAACCGTCAGCCGGATATTCGCCGTCACCCAAGTAAAAACCTGTTGTATACCCTCTGTTGCCCACCTTCAGTAATTCATTATAGTATGGTGTCATATCGGCATTTCTGTCTTTATAAACAGCATCTATTGCTTCTCTGTAGGTTTTGGCTACCGCAGAAACATAGTAAAGGCTCTTTGTTCTGCCCTCAACCTTCAAAGAATCAACCCCTGCATCAATAAGTTTATTCAGATGATGAACAAGACACAAATCTTTTGTACTCATAATATGCGTACCGCGTTCGTTTTGTTCGATATCATAGTATTGTCCGGGTCTTGTTTCTTCAACAAGTTTATAACTCCAGCGGCAAGGCTGACAACAGTTCCCCTGATTAGCTTTTCTTTCGCCGTCTGTCATATAATCACTAATCAGACAGCGTCCTGAAAAGGATACACACTGTGCCCCGTGGATAAAGACTTCAAGCTCCATATTTGGTACTTTTTGTTTTATTTCGGCCATATCGTTTATGTTAACTTCTCTGCCTAAAATAACACGTGTTGCACCAAAATCTTCCCAAAACTTTACAGCCTCATAATTGAGCGTACTTGCCTGAGTGCTGATATGAATAGCAGTATTCGGCATATACTTCTTTGCAAGCCTCATTATACCTGTGTCACTAATGATAAGCGAATCCGGGTTAGTATCGGATATTCTCTCAATACATCCTTCCAACTGTTTCATATCGCTATTGAACGCAAAAATATTTAACGTCAAATAAGCTTTCTTTTTAAGCTCATGAGCCAAGTCAATAATCTCTTTCAGATTATCAAGGGTAATCAGTTCGCCCTTTCTCATAGCGCGCAGACTAAAATCTACCATGCCGAAATAAACGGCATCAGCCCCATATCTGATTGCGTACTCTAATTTTTCTTTACTGCCTGCCGGCAACAATAACTCTATCTTATCCATAATTCAATTTTAACATAAAAGAAAAGAAGTTTTGATTAAAAAATCAAAACCTCTTTACCAAACAAAATTGTATAATTAAACTTCCGAACTTGTATGTTCTCTTGTTTTCGCATCTGCCTCATGTAAACCATTTGCCTTATCAGCAGCCTCAGCCTGAGCCTTAGCGGCTTCAGCTTTAGCCTTTGCCTCAGCCCGTGCTTTTGCCTCTGCCTGTTTCTTAGCAAGCTCAACCTGTGAATTGTGTCTTTGAATAGACGGATCCGTGTGAGCCTTCATTCGATAATAGTCCTGCATAATAGCAGAAATATATCTTTTTGAACAAGGTGCAGGCTTCTTGTATTTCAACACATAAGCCGGGCCTGTGTGATATGCCGCAAGGGCAAGTTCCTGAGAACCAAACATTTTGTATAACATTTTGTAGTACATCAAACCGCCTCTGATATTTCCGTCGAGGTGGTAAGGGTTAACACCTAATTTTTTAGCTGTTGCCGGCATAAGCTGGAATACACCAACCGCACCGTAAGGGCTTCTTGAAGAATGACTGTACCCTGACTCTGCCTTTGCTAAGGACAGTGCTAACGCAGGGTCAACGCCCATTTCGACTGAGTGTTTAACAATTTTGTCTTTTACGTGGTTTACAGGTATCTCTGATGCTTCGACTCTCATAGCCAATAATATCACTAATGTAGTGAATACTGCTAGTTTTCTAATCATCTAAATCCTCTTTTAATTGTACATTGCACTCCGCAAAAAATTCGCCTCTTTCAGTTAACTACTCTGTCCGATTTGAACAACGCGGAAAATTGATTATGACTTCATGATACATAATCAAGGTAAAAAATCAAGTCCTTTTCCCGTATTTTTAAAAAGACAATCGCTAAAATTCAGTCATAGCTTAACTATTAAGAAATGTTAAGAATGGTAAATTTCGGGTGTTTTTTGTGAAAAACGTATATATATTAAATTTTTATATAGCCTAAACGGACTATTTTTTCAGACCAAAATTCTACAATCTGACATAAAAAATATATCAATATATGATATATTTTTATTAATATATCGTTACATGTAATTGATTAGATGTATTATTTATTCTATTCTGAACTTATAAAACAACTATATTTGGGGAGAATAAGATGAAAGTAATAACACTAAACGGCATCAAAACTGGTGCAAAGAGAATTTCAAACTCAATAAGAGAAGCCGAAAAAGATCTTAGAGCAAATGTTCGCAACATACGCGAAGAAATACAGGAATGGAGAGAAGTAGGTAAAGTTCACAAAGCAGGGGTTACCGATGACACCGTCTTGGAACAACTGGGACCTGCAACAAAAGGGCTTGAAGACTATGCGAAAGCTAATAATATTAATATTACTTTCCACACACCACAAAAACCTGCTGAAGTTGGATCAAATGATTTTGAAAAACCGCTGTCAATAACTGTATATAAAGACGGATTTTTAAATTCGTATATGACTGCACGCACAATCGATGGTGATGTTAGTAAGGTTACACAGGCAAAAGTTGAGCTTAATCAACCTAACGGTAAAAAAGTTACAGCAAATGTTGAAGACAGTTTCTTAGGCCGAGTATATAGAACCGTATCGGAAATGGCAGGTGAAATAAACACCAAACGACAAAAAAATGCAGAAGGTCGTTTCTGTAATATAGTAAATGATGAATTGAGAGAAGAAATCAGAGCTTCACACGAACAAATAAGAGAAGGCATAAAGGATTTCTTCACTTCATTCGTCCCGAAGAAAAAATCATAAAACAAATAAAAAAAAGCCGGCGAATAAACCGGCTTTTTATTTATAATTAAGAATTTTTCTGTTCGTTAAATTCTCTTACCCCGAGAACCCAGTTTTCTGTTTGCTGCATATTTTTCTCAGCAATTTCAGTCGGGATACCTGCGTGATGGATAGTCGGAATCAATTTTGCAGCAGGGCAGATTATTGGTTCCGGATTATCATCATCTGTATCATTACAGATGAAGTATAATTCACCATTTTTATCAGTTTGTGCATCAATAATTGTTATTTCGTGGCCGCCGACAATATGTTTGTTTTCATCTGTCATTGTATAGCCGATAATAATATTTTTACCTGAATTCAAGGTTTCAAGAAGTTGATCTTTTACAGTATTATAATCAGCCTCATAACCTACGACATTTTGATTATCATCAACCTTCTGATATGTAACGGATGTGATATTTTTATCTTCTACTACTGATTCAAGGAAGGTTTTTTCAAAATCAATAAGTCCTCTGTCATCATTTGAGAATTTGCCGCCGCGTCTGTCTTTTAACGTATTATATGATTGCTGAGAGCCGATATTCATAAATGTTGACTGCATCAAGACATCGATAGGTGAACGTTCCAGATTATCCTGATGTCTTTCCTGAATTTGTTCTCTGATATAAGCATTCTCATCCGGCGCCAAGGTGATTTTTGCTGTTTTGAAATCTTTTGCTTCGTATGGAATTTCAAAAGCATTCAATAACCAGATAGCATCTAAAGTCTTGTCTGATAAACTGTCAAGTTTTATCTCTTTCTGAACTGATTTATTTGGAGAAGACAAGCCTTCAGCGAATCTTGCAAACTCAGCAGGATTTCTTGAAGCCAGATTAAATTCTTCACTTGCAGCAACACAGCAGCCCGAGAATAAATCTGTTATCTCATAATCAGCCATTTTTCTGTCTATAAGGTTTTTAGAGCCATTTGTTAACTTATCTATAACACCCGGTTTATACTCATCAGGAACATCGCCAAATCTTTGAGTTATAATGTGAGGATTTGCGATTGTTGCGATTATGTGCTTCAGCAAAATATCAGCATCCATACCTTCTGCTCTCGGAGTTGTTGCTAATTTGTACAAATTTTCTAACGTTGTAGATTTGTCGTTAGAGTCATTTTTCAGCAAACTACCCGTTTTCAAAAGGGTTTCAAGCTGTTTCCGGCCAACTTTGTCAAGACGTTTTGTTAAGTATTTGTATTCTGCCTTCTCTTCTTTCGTTGACAAAGATGTTCTGAAACTTACTTCAGGTGCTGAACCCTTAAAGCTTGGTGCCGAAGCGTATGAGGTATTCTTAACAGAAGCCTTTTGACTGTCCGCATTTGAACGAACAGAGGCAATTCCATAATTAGGTATAATACTGTTAGAATACACACTTAACATACTTTATTAAAAACACGAAATCTTAAAAAATTGCCTTTTATGAACAATTTTGTTACTCTTTATTAAGAGGGGGTAAATATATAATCACGTATTGCTTGATTATACAGATAAAATAAAAATGCCCAATATACAAAACATCAAATTTAAAAAATTAACACCTCAGCAGATTGTGATTTCAATCGACAGGCTCACACGTTTTAAACCGACAGAAGAAAAATATCTGAGGGTTTTCAGCGACATTATTACCTCAAACCTGATTGAGCCAAAGATTAAAAAATCTGCCCTGCAGGATATGAATTATGAAGAAATAAGAGATATAGCAGTTAAAATATTTAATAACTCTGTCGGTTCCTATCCTGAGAATACGGATATTAACAAAAAACTGGAAAAATACGAAAATTCGGTTTTCATAAACAGCAATGAAACACAACTTTTACTTAAAAATAATCTGAATTATGAAGGAGCACTTTCACTTGCAAAAGATGACCTTCCTTTAAATCTGAAATGGCTGAAAAGAATTATAACAAGTGATGATTTAACGGGAATAAGAAAAAAAGAACAGTTACTCTATCCGATAGAGCAGGTTGTCATAGCGGAAGGGATAACCGAAGAGATTTTACTTCCAGTATTTGCACAACACTGTAACTATAATTTTTATGAAAACGGGGTGAAAGTCATAGCGGCAGGCGGGAAAAATCAGGTAGTTAAACTCTATTATAAACTGTGCGAAGAGCTCAGAATACCGATATTTGTATTGCTCGATAAGGATGCTGAAAGCAACGAATTTTCAATAAACACAAAACTTAGAAAAACAGATAAAGTATATTTATTAGACAGCGGGGAATTTGAAGATTTACTTCCGAAAGAACTTATTATTAAAACAATAAACAATGAGTTTAAAAACTTTGTTTCCATAAAGAAGTCAGACCTTGACCTTGAGATGCCCATGGTAAAAACTCTTGAGGAACTCTTCAAAGACAAATGTCTGCACGAATTTAAAAAAGCAGAATTTGCCCAAAGAGTGAAAACTCAAATCAAGTCAGATAAAGATATATCCGACGAACTAAAAGAAATCATTAAAACCATCGCATCACAACAGGCTCTTGTATAATTCAAGATACTGCATAGAGCTTTTCTTCCAGCTAAAATCTGCCTGCATAGCAGATCTTCTCATTGCATTGAAGGTATATCTGTCGCTATAAACTCTCAGAGCGCAGTCAATTGCTTCCTTCATCTGCCAGCCGTCATAACCCCAGAATTTAAAACCTGTTGAATTATCAAGCGGATACCCGACAACAGTATTATCCAACCCGCCTGTTGCCCTTACTATCGGCAGCGTACCGTATCTCATTGCAATAAGCTGACTTAAACCGCAAGGCTCAAACGCAGAAGGCATCAGGAAGAAATCACTTCCCGCATAAATCTGATTAGCCAAATCTGCCCTGTAACCGACATAAGTTCTGACATTCGGACTGTTATTTGAAAGCCATATAAACAGGTTTTCATAAGCACCGTCACCTGAACCGAGGAAAATAAAATCAGCATTCATGTTCTTCAGTTCATTTTCAACCTGTCTTATCAAATCAATGCCCTTTTGCGGAACAAGTCGTGATATCAGTGATATCAATGGTCTGTCAGGATTGTATTTCAAGCCAAAATATTCACAAACCTGCTTTTTGTTTGCATCTTTTCCGCCGATAGAATCAACATCATAGTTTTTGACAAGATTTTTATCTGTCTTAGGGTTGAATACATCATAATCTATACCGTTAAGGATACCGACAAGTTTATTCGTATGACCGCGAAGGGTATAATCCATACCTTCACCGTATTCACCCGTCAAAATTTCCTGGGCATAGCGTGGAGAAACCGCAACAACTTTATCCGAATAGTTGATAGCACCCTTCATCCAGTTAACCTTGCCCCAGTGTTCACACCCCCATTCATTATAAACAATATCTTTTCTCATATTGGCAAAGTCTAAGACGTCTTCAAACCAGACACCCTGATAAGCCAAATTATGTATTTCAAAGACATTTTTTGTCCTTGACCAAAATTCATCAAACTTGTAATTTGCCTTTATATAGAGAGGAATCATTGCCGTATGCCAGTCATTGGAATGAATTATATCCGCTCTAAAATTTAAGTCTTTTGCATACTCAAGAGTTGCAAGCGAAAATGCGATATATCTTTCATGCTCATATCTTGTATCAAGCCATTTAGGATAAACCTCTTTAAAGCAGGTAAAATACCAGTCATTATGAACAAAAAACACATTTATATCCGTTCCCGGAAGTTTTGTCATAAAGAGTCTGAACTTCATCGGGCGCCCGCCGAAGGAAATCCATTTTTCAGAGTTTTCAAGTTCTTTTATCCCGTATTTATTGACATCAATACAACCGTGCAGTGGTGTAAAAATTGCAATCTCAGCATCTTTTTCCAAATACTTTGGCAAACTTCCGATAACATCCGACAAACCACCTGCTTTTGAAAAAGGTGCAACTTCCGCAGACGCAAATAATATTTTCATAGCTCTTTCCTCTTTAGTTTTTATCCGGCATTATCTTCAGCCTGTGCTGCAGCCTCATTCTTTGCCTGCTCTTCAGCCTCACGTTTAGCCTGTTCTTCGGCCTCTCTCTCAGCCTCAAGTGCGGCCTGTTCTGCAGCAATAGCATCCTTGAACTGCTGCATGTATTCCGGATCAAGATAGTTCTGTTCGTCGACAAGCTTATAGAAGTTTTCAAGATTAAATCTTTCAGCCTCATAAGTAAGTCTGTACACGATAATTGGAATATCTGTTTTCTTGCTTTCGATTTTAACTGCAATATTCAGCATTAAAATATACGTTAAGATCATCAGCAAGCGGTCTTTTATACGCTGACGTTTCATACTGTTTGACAAGGTCATAATGAGTTCATAAGCATCCTCATACATTTCTTTGTCTTTAAGTAAGGTAATTTTGAACCAGTTAGTCCACAATACCAAATCGTTCATACCTGAAAGCTGAGCGGTTTTATAAACGTCTTCATATATTGTTTCACATTTTTTCCAGGATACCTGATTTTCAACATTGATTTTCTGGTAAGAATATCCTATCAACAAATCACAAAGCAGTGAGAATAACATCAACTTGCTGTTCTGAACCGCAAGTTTTGCCTTGTAAATATTTTGGGCAAACTCATTATACCCTGATGAGAAGTTTTTGAAGGCCTGTATGAGTTCTGATATGAAGTTTGAAATAACGTCGTTTGAAATACCTGCATTATTATCAAATTCTTCATTGTGATAAAGCTTTTTAAGCAGTAACAGGAACGCTTCTGACAGAATTGTTCCGCCAACTTCTTTAACCTTTTCAAAGAATTCTTCAAGTGAATCATCTGCAATAATAATTCTTGCGAGTGCCGAATATACAAGAATATCCATTACGTACGACATAAACTGCGATTTATCGACACCGCTCCCGCTCAATTTTTCCGTAAATTCTGGAGTCAGAGTGCTCAAAATCTTGTCACAAACCGCGATACAGTGATCGTACTGTGCCAGATTAAACTCTATTTTCGCCTGAATACAAGAATATATTACAAACTGAGGTGTATAATCTTCACCCTCAATAATGAGTTTAGGGTTAAGAATTCTTGTCAGAATATTCTGGATACACTGCTGAGCAAGAACGAAATCTCCGCCGTTCATTGCCGAGTCAAGTACAAGGTGAGAAACATTTACGATAGTTTCATCATCTTTATTTGCGGTAGCATTAGCCAAAATAGCTTTAGAAATGCCATATACCTTAGTTGACGGATATCTGTTGAGGTGATTAACAAGTATTGAATAAAGTTCGTTCTTGTTGTCAATTGCTTCGCCCTCTTTGATTTTCAGCTCGTCAATCAGTGCAAAATAAACCTTTGCACAATTCAGGTATGAATTGAAGTCCCCAAAGTGTAAACAATTTATTGCCAAATCGTGTATCCTTGCAAGCTTTTCTACATCTTGCCCCATAATGTTATAGAGTTCATAACTTGTATAACCTAATATGGTCATGATATTTGTTGCCAAAGTTTGTTTTACATCAAGCGGAACAGCCTTCAAAAAGGCAGGATAGAAGATTCTGTAATTTTCTATCGTGAGAATTTCATCATGGTAATTTACCAAAGACTTATTGATTACGTTCTGAATAGCCTCTTCGAGATTTTCGGCATCCGGCATCAGTTTTTGAATACGTGCGACATTCGCACTGCCGCCGAGAAGCATTGTATATGCAACAACAAGTCCCTCATTTTCAGGAAGTGAAGTAAATCTTCTTGTGAACAATTCCTGAACCGTACCAGGGAACACGATAGTTTTTTCTGCATTTATCATGAGTTTGTTTTCAAAAGTGATAAATACGTTTGTATCCTTAAGATACTGAAATTCATTCTTAAAGTATATCAGGCTGCCTGCACAACGTTCTTCCAGCTTGGATATATAGAACGATTCTTTGACCTCGCTGATATCATCAGGTATTGATGCAAGAAATTCCGCATAATCACCCTTGGTAACATTAATTTCTTTATAGAAAGGTGAGTGCAAAAGTTTTGGAATGCTTTTGTAAACCGAATATTCTGAACGAACAGTTACAGCAAAAGATAACGATAAATCACCTACATTTACCAGTGAAGATATGTAGTCATTAAGGATTCTGAGAGAGGTTTCATCAATCAGGTCAAGGTTTTCTATGAATATAACCGCATTCTTCTGTTTTGATAAAAATTCTCTAAACGCATTGACATAATTAACAAATGCAGTATCCGGATCAGTCTCTGACGGTTTGTTATTCAATAGGTTTGAAAACATATTATTTGTATCAAACTGACCAATACCCGCAGATATCTTTTGTGCTGCATTTTCGTGATTTAAATCTATGTTAAGTATGTTCGCAAGCAAATCTCTGAAGAACGTGTACGGCTGATATTTAAAGTTCTCTTTACATACAACATGCCATACATTCTGATATTTTGTTTTCAGGAAATTCAGAATATCAGCGGTAGGCAAATCTCTTCGTTCTGTTGTTTTAAGCGCAACAAACGCATTTGAATTGAACAGTTCATTGAGAACATTGAAGATATTATGCGCAGGAACCGATAAGAACTGACCTTCAGTCGAAATATCGATAGCCTTGTTACCGTACAATATTTCATGAAGTTTGTCATCATCATCATAAATTTTAAGTTTCGGTAAATCTCTCGGGCCTTTTAAAATACTCTTGTCAGATACCTGTTCTTCCTCAACAATAGGAATAATCTGATCTTCCAGCGGGAATTCGTAGAACATCAAAAGTTCATCACCAACCTGTGAGGAGTAAATCATTTCTAAAGTGTATTCACGAGAAATAATGTTGTTAATATATTGGTCGGTAATTAACTGAAGCCCGTCAGTATATTTTTCTTCAGTGTTATCCTTGATGAGCTTAATGTTAAGACCTGTATTAAATTCGTTGTTATCTGTTTCAAAAGTCTTTTTCAGAATTGTCATTTTACAGTGCAATCTGACATTTTTACCTTTTTTCAGTTTATGGCTGATACCGCCGATTTTATTTAAAAGCTCGATAGCTGATTTAACAGCCTTTTTAACAGAACTTGTAAAAGAAAACTCTTTGTAATACTTGATTACATAAGTTTCACCAAAAGCCTGCGCACGGTTATCCTGACTCTTTGCATATCCGAAAAGTGCCTGTTTAAGTTTCTTTTTGAACTTGTTGAAAATTTGTTTATTTTTAAGTGCCGGTCTTAAATCTTCGAGGTTAGGGAAAGTAATCGCCAAACAAGCGTATTCTTCTGTTTCAGCCTCATTCATAATGACACTTTTTGCAGTAGAAAATCCGCATTTACGGCACTTGCCCGAATTTGGTCCCGGGGTACCGCATTGATGACACTTAACAATTATTACGTTACCGCACTCTTCACAAACGGTTCCGCGATTAAACTTATGGCAAACAGGGCATTCTAACTGCAGGACCTTATTACAATAAGGGCACTTTTTATCGCTATCTTTTACCTCGTTACCGCACTTTGGACATTCCATAATTTTATTATAGCACGAGGGCAATATTAGACAAGTTTATTAAAATATGCTACGAACAAAAAAAAAGAAAAGGACGGTTATACCGTCCAAACCTTATCTTACTATCTTATTCCCATATCCCATACGGGACTCTACTCTCGCATTATCGATACACGATTTCGATGAAATCTTTTTTATAAAATTCTCCTGTTTTCTTATTGTATTTGTCTTATTCCTCCTCCGGTTTCAATTCGGTTTGTGACTCAAGATTCTGCAATTGTATCATTGCCTCAAGTCTTGTTCTTTCTTCTTCAAAACGAACATCTTCAGCCATTAAGTCAACCATAATTTCAGCTTTTTCTTCTGCTGATGCAGATTCATTGTATTTTTTTAAAAGAGCATTTGTTCTAGCCTGAAATGCAGCTTGCATATTACTTAGTATATCTCTGGCTCTTGCAATTGATTTTTCAAATCTTGAATGAGTTCTTAAAAGATTTGCTGTTTCTAATGTTTCAGGAGTATCAAATTCCTCAGCATCATTTGCTGCAGCTTCTGAAACTTCTTGAGCTCTGCCTGATTTTATTGCATCAGAGATATATTTTACAGCACCCGGGGTGCTTTCAGCCATAATATTAACTAATTCAGCATCAAATCCTGCTTCTGTTAATGACTCAACAGATTCACTTTGAGCAGAAAGCATAGGTTTTTTATTTTCTTCTCTTAATTTATCGATATCAACACCATCTTCAGCTGATAATAATGACATCATATTTTCTAAAGATATTTCATCTTCAGAGAAGAACGGTTCTTTTTCTGTACCTTTATTTTCAACACCGGCAGATTTACCAAATTCAGCACCAAGTAAAACTGCCAATTCTAATTTCATTTCTGATTCCAAACCATCAATATTAACCTGTTCATTAGCATTTGCAGGTTTAGCATTCTCAGCTTCAGCTTTTACCTTAATTGCATCCCAACCTGAAACATAAGTGTTTAATTCTGTTTTTGTATCGATTTTTGACTTATCATTTTGCATACTTGCAGCAGTTGTACCTAAGTTGCCAATCAATTTTCCGAAGTCGATACCCATTATATATTCTCCTGTGTTAAATAATATTCTAAATTCTTATTTCCTATGTATATATAAAGTATATCTACTTAAAAAAATTGCCCTTTTTATTTCTCTTTTGTAAAGAAATTTTAACAAACAGTCCGAAAATTGTTTATAATAAGGTTTTCCGTAAGTAATAAATATGGTTATTTTGTAATATAATCATAGACATGAACGGAAAATTAAGAGAACAGATAATACAGAAAAAGATTCGTGAAAAACACGCAGGGCTTGAGGCCGTCTTCAGCGGATATCCGAGCCTTGATGAGTTTATCGACAAGATAGCATCAGCACTCTCCGGCGGAATAGAGATCGTTCAGCTGAGCGGGGAGAACCTGTCAGATAAAGATTTTCTGGACTGCGCAAGAAAGATAAAACAACTCTGCGAGATGTTTAACGCTACGTTCATCGTCAAAAACAGAGCCGACATTGCCCGCCTTAGCGGGGCTGATAGTGTAAATCTTGAACAGGAGGATATCGATATCCGAAACGTGAAAGAAATTATTGGAGAAGAAATCCTTGTTGGTTTATATGTAAACACCGAAAACGATGTATTATTGTCAGTAAAAGATGGTGCTGATTATATCAGTATTAACCAAATATTTCCAACACCACAAGAGCCTGTTAAAAACACAGGATTAGAGTATGCAAAATGGGTTAGCGAGAATACCCTTTGTCCGGTACTATTGAGTGGGAATATCAATGTAAACAACTACCAAATTCTACTCAATAACAATTTCAATAGATTCTTGATTGATAATTCTCTACTAGATACCTTTTCCCCAAACTCAGTAACCGTAAATATCCTTAATTGCCTTAAGGATTTTGAATCCTACTAAAAACACTTTCCTTTCTGCTATACTCTAAACGAGCCCAAGCACCTTTTTATACCAGGAAAAAGTTTCCAGTTCAGATCCGTTGAAAGTAGTCTTGATGCATTGCTTTTTGAGATAGTTTTCAAATTCATCATTGAAGCTAGACTTGCTTTCCTTAACTTTTGACGCAGTTTTCATAATTTTCTCCTTATCGGAAGAGTCACACATTTTTATATTATTTATTATTTTAAATCGCACTAAACTTCAATTGATTCTACAAATACATTATATAGTTTTTCATGAAATCTGTCAATGAATTTCGGGCAAAAATCAACTTTTATTACAAATAATTTACATTCACTAAAACCCTGGCAGAGTGTGTGTTTTAGGCACACAAAACATGCACTTTGATTACAAAACTTCATGAACTTTTCTTAAAAACTTGATTTTCTTCAAAATTTATGCATTTAGACCATACCTTTGGATATTTTTTTGGTTTTACAAAAAAAAATATTTCATAAAATTTACCCTTTTCTTCACTTTTTATCATGTTTTTGTTATTATTTATACGCACAGGAATTTAGTATGGGGGAAAAATAGTGAAAACTGCATTAAAATCACATAATTGCGGACAGATTACCGCAAAGAATATAGGCGAAGAAGTTACTCTTTCCGGCTGGGTAGCATGTGTCAGAGACTTAGGCGGAATTATTTTCGTTGAATTAAGAGACAGAACAGGGTTCTTTCAGTTAGTTGCGGATCCTCAGGTTAATCCTGATATCCACGAAATTTTCTCAAAGCTGAAAACCGAATCAGTTATTAACATAAAGGGTAAAGTTACAAAAAGACCGGAAGAAACTTATAATGACAAACTTCCGACAGGTGAAGTTGAAACTTATCCTACTTATGCAAAGGTATTGTCAGAAGCTAAAACTCTTCCTTTCGTTCTTGATGACGATAACGTATCTGAAGATGTACGTCTTAAATATCGTTACCTTGATTTGAGAAGAGAACAGATGCTTCATAATATGACCTTGCGTCATAAAATTGTGACTGCCGTAAGAAACTATTTAAACAATGAAGACTTCCTTGAAGTCGAAACACCTATCCTTATCAAAACAACACCTGAAGGCGCAAGAGATTACCTCGTTCCTTCACGTGTTCAGGAAGGTAAATTCTATGCACTTCCGCAATCACCGCAAATCTTTAAACAGTTATTGATGGTTGGCGGT
>JAILHQ010000079.1 GCA_024695725.1 Cyanobacteria bacterium RUI128
CAAAGATTTTGGGTATCCATTTAGAAGGTAATTTTATTAACAAGGAGAAAAAAGGGATACACAACGAAAAGTTTTTTGATAAATTAACCGTACACAATTATCAAAAAATAGAGGATGATTTTATAAAAATTGTCACATTAGCTCCTGAACTTGATGTTGACCTAATCGATTACCTGAAAGAAAAGGGAGTAAAAGTTCAGGCAGGGCACTGTACAGGTTCAGACCTTTCAAAATGCGATGGGGCCACACACCTTTTTAACGCAATGAAAGGGATAAATCACAGAGAAGGTTCGACCGCTTTATCAGCGCTGCTTAATGATAATATCTACACGGAGGTTATTGCAGACGGGGTTCACCTGTCAGATGATATCCTAAAACTGACCTTTAAAATGAAACCTGCCGGCAAAGTTATTTTAATAAGCGATGCACTTCCTATAACCTACAGTGATATTACAGAAACAGTTTTTGCTGACGAAAAAATATATTATGACGGCAACAAAGCGACATCTAAGGAAGGCACGATTGCAGGAAGCACAACACTCGTTCCGGAAATAATTAAAATCTTAGATTCAAAGGGAATGTTTAACCCGCAATTTATTGACAATGCATACAACTACCACAATCTCGGATATATCGGAGAAGTTGAGTGGGATGAAGAATTTAATGTCGTGTCAATAACAACGACCTTCAGAGGGGAACAATAATTTCTTCCGATTTACAATTTATCCATTTTTGGTTAAAATTGACCTATGAGAAGTGATTCAATAAAAAAAGGAATATCGAGAGCGCCACACAGGAGCTTATTATATGCAACGGGAGTGAGTCCAAAGGTTATAGACAGACCTTTTATCGGGATTGCAAGTTCATTTACGGATATTGTTCCCGGACATATAGGAATGCGTGATTTGGAACGCCAGATAGAAAAAGGTATTCACTCTGCGGGCGGACAGGCCTTCATTTTTGGAGTACCAGTTGTTTGCGACGGTATTGCAATGGGACACAACGGAATGAGATACTCACTTCCGTCAAGAGAACTGATTGCAGACTGTGTTGAAACTATGGCTAACGCACACCAGCTTGACGGACTTGTACTTCTGACAAATTGCGACAAAGTAACCCCTGCAATGCTTATTGCAGCCGCTCGTTTAAATATTCCGTCTATCGTAGTTACCGCAGGGCCTATGCTGGACGGTGAGTGCAAATGCAATAAATTAACAATGATAAAAGGAACTTTTGAAGGAATAGGCCGATACAGAGCAGGCGAAATAACAGAAGAAGAATTATCCGAACTGGAATTAAGCTCTTGCCCGACAGCAGGTTCATGTCAGGGAATGTACACGGCAAACACTATGGCATGCCTGACCGAAGTTATCGGAATGAGTTTGCCTCAATGCGCAACAGCATCAGCGGTATCATCACAAAAAAGAAGAATAGCTTTTGAAAGCGGGATGAGAGCAGTAGAACTCGTCAAAGAAAATATAAAACCGCTTGATATTATAACGAAAGATAGCCTCAGAAATGCAATAATAGCAGATTATGCACTTGGCGGTTCAACAAACTCTGTGTTACACCTTCTCGCAATAGCAAACACAGCAGGGATAGATTTATCCCTCAATGATTTTGAGGAGTTGAGCCCTAAAATCAAACAAACTATTAAACTTGATCCGTCAGCAGCACCGACTATGACAGATTTCCACAATGCAGGGGGAATACAGGCTTTGATCAAATCACTGTACGGAAGCATTGCCGAATTTAAAGATTGCAAAAATATAAGCGGAGCTAAAATTTCAGAAACAGTAAAAAATATCTGGAGCGACGAAAGGTTAATCCGCCCGACCGATAAACCTGTAACAACCCAGCCGGGGCTTGGTGTTTTACACGGAAATATTGCACCCGACGGGGCCGTTATAAAAATTTCGGGGGTTGACGAAAGTTGTTATTACTTCAAAGGAACGGCAAAAGTCTTTGACTGTGAAGAAGATTCAATGGCAGCACTCGAAAACGACGAGATAAAAGAAGGCGATGTTATTGTCATAAGATACGAAGGGCCTAAAGGTTCTCCTGGGATGAGAGAAATGCTTGCTCCGACTTCACTTCTTGTCGGAAAAGGACTTGGCACAAAAGCAGCACTGATTACAGACGGTCGTTTTTCAGGCGGAACAAGAGGTATCTGCGTTGGTCATATTTGTCCTGAAGCATCAAACGGCGGGAATATCGCACTTATAAAAGATGGCGATACTATAGAAATAGATATTCCAAACAGAAAACTAAATCTGCTCGTTTCTGATGAAGAACTTGAAACCCGCAGAAAAGAGCTTAAGCCGTTCACCCCAAAAACTGATTCAGGTTATCTTGCAAAGTATTCTAAACTCGTACAAGATGCTTCTCACGGAGCAATCGTATAATTTTATTTGCCCAGCATAACCATAAGAACGGAAATGTCAGCAGGTTTAACCCCACCGATTCTTGATGCCTGAGCAAGCGTTTTAGGTCTGATTTTAGCCAGTTTTTCTTTAGTTTCAGTTGATATATGTTGTATTTTAGAATAATCAATATCTTCAGGAATTCTGTATTTTTCAAGCTTACTTGCCTGCTCTATCTGAATTTCCTGTCTTTTCAGATAACCGTCATATTTTATCTGAACTTCTACTTCATCGGTAACATCTTCCGTTAACTGTCTTATATCAGTTTCATAATCAAGCTTCTTGATTACATCATAAGTTATATTTGGGCGTTTCAGCAATTCGGCAAGTCTTATACCTCTGTCAATATGTTCCCCATACTGTGCCAAAACAGAATTAACCTCAGAAGTTGCAGACACTTTTGTTGCAGATAATATTTCTATTTCTCGTTTAATTTCAGACATCTTAGCTCTGTAACGGTTATACTGAATATCATCAACCAAACCAACCTTATAGCCTATTTCGGTAAGTCTTGCATCAGCATTATCCTGTCTTAAATGCAGGCGGTATTCTGATCTTGAAGTGAGCATTCTGTATGGTTCTTCAATATATTTTGTAACCAAATCATCTACTAAAGTTCCAAGATATGAAGAACTTCTTGAAAGCTCTATCATGTCAGAACCGTTAATGTAATTAAACGCATTTATACCTGCAAGCAGACCTTGTGCTGCCGCTTCTTCATAACCGCTTGTACCGTTAATCTGACCTGCACAGAACAAACCTTTAACCTTTTTAGTCATCAAAGAGTGGCTTGTCTGAACCGCAGGAATATAATCATACTCAACCGCATAAGCAGGTTTAATAATATGAGCATTTTCAAGCCCCGGTAAAGAACGCACCATCTTAACCTGAACATCGGCAGGCAAACTCGTAGAAAACCCCTGTATATAAAGTTCATAAGTACCAAGCCCCTCAGGTTCAATAAATATATGGTGAGAAGGGTTAGAAGCAAATCGCACAATCTTGTCCTCAATAGAAGGACAATAGCGAGGCCCTACCCCGTGGATAAGTCCCTGATACATCGGAGATTTATCAAGATTTTCTTTTATAATTTTATGAGTTTCTTCCGTTGTTCGTGTTAGATAACAAGGAACCTGCTCTCTTATCGGTCTGTTAGGTTTGAACGAATAAAAATGTAGTTTTTCATCGCCCGGTTGTATTGTCATTTTTGAATAATCAACCGTGCGTTTATCAACACGGCAAGGGGTACCGGTTTTCAGCTTCTTAACAGTAAATCCTAAATTCCTCAAAGAATCTGATAATCCGATTGCGGGCATTTCACCTAATCTTCCTGCCCTATAGGATTTAAGACCGATAAAAATTCTTCCGTCTAAGGATGTGCCCGTTGTCAAAATCACGGCTCTTGCAGAATATTCATTCCCATATTCATCAATTGCGCCCGTAATCTCGCCGTCTTTTGCAAGCAACTCGGTTATGCAACATTGTTTTAAGTAAATATTAGCCGTACTTTCGATAATATTTCTCATATATCTCATATATTCTTTTTTATCTGATTGTGCACGCAACGCACGAACAGCAGGGCCCTTTGAAGAATTTAATATTTTCATCTGAACATAAGTAGCATCGGCAGTTTCGCCCATAACACCGCCGAGTGCATCTATTTCTCTGACGAGAGTCGATTTTGCCGGCCCGCCTATTGCAGGGTTACACGGCATAAGTGCAATATTATCTAAATTTAATGAGCAAAAAAGAACTTTTGCACCTAATCTTGCAGCCGAAATTGCCGCTTCACATCCGGCATGTCCGCCGCCAACTACTATAACATCAAATTTATTTTCTAAATATCCCATATATAGATTATACAACAAATGAAAATGTATGCTATAATATGAAATATGAAGAAGAAAATTTTTAGTTGGATTTTATTTTTAGGTTTGTTGGTTTTACCAACGGTGCCTGCTATTGCAGAATCATTTGACTATGTAGGCGGTAGTTTTGACTGGCTCTATATGTCCAATGAAGAACGAACAGAGAGAGTTTCTCATATCTTTAACATTATGTTTCCGAAAGGGTATGTCGCAAACTTTCCTAGAGGGTTCTTAAAGGACAGATTAAAAAACCACCTCAAAGACAGAGCGCACGAAGCACACTACGAAGCAGTCTGCGCAGGCTATACACATTACAAAGATGTTGACCTGCAACCGTTCTTCGCAGGAAAATCAAAGTTTGTTTATATGTATGCTCTGCAATACCAAAAAGCACCTCAAAAAACATTCTACTATGATGCTATGGGCAAACTTAAATTTATCGACTTCAGATATGGCGACTATCCACAATGCCCATACTACACAAAGAAATATGCAATCAACGGTAAATTAGTCAGAGCAATGTATCTGCAAAACCCTGACACAATGTATATTTTCTCTGATAAAGGTTCTTTTATCGGGGTTAAATATCAAAACAATGTGTACGGGTTTAATTATCAAAGATAACTTGATTTAACTCTGTTACCTTGATAAAGTTTATTTATGGATTACATAAATAAAGAGCTTTGTATTATAAAAGAGGGTGTTTCCAAGAATTTACCGTATCAGATAAATGAATACGGAAAACTTCTTCGTTCAAAAATCGGGTTGCTTATTTTAAAGATGTACGGGATCGAACCGACAGATGTACACTTAAAATTCCTTACTGCAATTGAACTGACACACACAGCATCGCTCCACCACGACGATGTTATAGATAACGAAACGACAAGAAGAAATTCTCAGTCAATAAATTCTCTAAAAGGGAACAAACTCTCTGTTTTGTACGGTAATCTTATCCTTACAAACGCACTAAAAATAATACTTTCTATAGATAATACTCTTGCAGAACACTTTAATGAAACCATTCAGAATATGTGTAAAGGGGAGCTCCTGCAAAACCGCCAACTCTACAGCCTTCCATCTTTAGAAGATTACATAGAAAAAAGCAGACTAAAAACGGCTACATTATTCAAAATGGTGGGGCTGGGTCTAAAGATACTCTCAGCAGATATCCCACAGAATATGATTGATTTTATGGAAAATTTCGGGATAGGCTTTCAGATAAAAAACGACTTAGACAACCTTTTGACAACAAAGACAGACATTGAAAACGGAATCTACACTGCACCTCTGATATATTCAGGCGAAACAGAAATAACGGAATATGGTATTGAAAAAACAAAAGCTTTAATAGATAATTACATACAGAAGGGTTTTACCTATCTGGAAAAAGAGAGAGATAATCAGTATAAAAAAGAGTTGATTGGGGTAATGCAATGCTTAAAGAACTAAATGAGAAATACAACAAATTCGGCGAAGAACATCCGACAGCAAAAGAATGGATTGAAACCTTTATTTTTGTGTTTGTAATGGTTATTCTGATAAGGTATTTCCTTTGTGAAATAAGATGGATACCGTCAGGCTCAATGAAACCAACCCTTATTGAAGGCGATAGAATTGTTGTTGAAAGAGTAACGCATTTTTATAAAAAACCTCAACGCGGCGATATACTGGTATTTTATCCGCCATTTGTAAAAATAAACAAAACCCCTCTCGGAATACTCGCAAGAAGAACAGGAATCGGCTGCAACGATGTTGCTTTTATAAAGCGAGTTGTAGGACTTCCGGGGGAAAAAGTTGAAATCAAGAATTTTAAAGACGGCAGACACGTTGTATACATCAACGATAAACCGTTAGAAGAAAAATATATTTTGAGCGAATATGATTATGTACCTTGTTCAGACACAATGTACTGCGGTCCGATGATTGTACCTGAAGGTAAGTATTTTATGATGGGTGATAACCGTGGAAACTCTGAGGACAGCCGTTTTTGGGGATTTTTACCTGAGTACAGAATAGTCGGTCGTGCAGTAACCATATTTTGGCCGCTCAACAGAATAAAAAATGTTACAAAATAAAAAATCCGATGGTGCATTTACCCGCATTACTGTTGATTAGACACTAAATGTAACAAATGTAACAAAATTAAAAAGTGCTGAAATCACACCTCTATAACATGTGTTTATATTTATATAATGTAAAAAAACGTGAGGTAAGAAGCATGGGCTTTGAAGTTGGAAAACAAATTACAAGTGTAGAAATTCAAAAGGCAGATTTTAAACAAGCCGACGGAATTAAGAAGTTAAAAGACAACGAGTTTGAAGCAATTTGGAACCGTTTTGACACTAACAATGACGGTAAATTAGACCAAAGTGAACAAGTTGGTTTAATGGCATTTATCCAAAATATGGCTGGAGAAGACGGCAAAATAACAAGAAAAGAAGTAAAAAATACCAGAAACACGGCAGAAAATAAAGGTGCAGAGCAAACAAATGAATCAAGTGTTCTGCAACAATTCGGTGACGGTGTCGAAATATCTTACAAAGACATGAAGCGTCTTGCTAAAGGATTCCAAGAATTTGTTCAAAACCAACCAAAAGGCATGAGTGATGTTACAAAAACTGGCGACAACACATTTGAAATTGTAAAAGCAAACGACAAAACAGTCTACACAATGGACGGTCAAGGTCGTATTGCAAAGAGAGAAAACGAAAAAGCAGGAACGACAACATATACATACAACAACAATAATGATGTCCATACAGCAGAAACCACAAAAAATGCGGGAAAAGCTGAACAAGCTGTAACAACAAATACCTATATCTATCCAAAAGATAAAAAGGATACACCTCCTACAGAACTACAACAAAAAATTGTAGAAGGCAACGATCCGGCAAAACAAAGAACCATTGAACAATATTTCAATATTCTTGAAAAAGATGGTCAGCTTAAATACGACAAAACAAAAGCAAGAGTAACAACCGGAACAGGAGAATCACAAAAAGTTGTCGAAAGTACATTCAAAGACGGACGAAAAACCCAACAAACTACAACGGACAAAAACGGAACCGAAATTATAAACTATCAACAAGTAACACAAAACGGTGAAAAGAAAGATATTCCGTTAACTAGAACTTATACAAGCAAGGAAAATCCACCTACAGTAACAGACGAAAAGTATCAACAAGGTCAGGCAGCAGGAAATATTGCAAGCAGAACAATAACAAAGGGCGGCAAGAAAGTTCGCACGACTACATACAACCCGGGAGGAGCAACTGTTACCGAGTTTGATGAAGCAGAAAATCCAAAAGAGAAAAAAGTAACAAAATATGCTAAATTTGACAGCAAAACCGGTAAAATTGAACCGCAAAACGACTCTAACAAAGTTGAAGAAGTAATTACACAAGGTGATAAAAGAATTACCAATAAATATAAAAACGGAAAAATATCTAACATCACCACTCAATTTACAGATTCAAAGAGTCCAATAAAATCAGTTGAACAAGATATTGCGGGAAAAACAATCCGATACACAACTAAAGACGGAAAAACCATAACCGTTAAGACAAATGACAACGGAGATCCGACAACATTCCCTAGATTCAAAGGTACAAGAATGGAAACTGCAGAAGAAATTGCTGACAGATTAGGTCTGCAAGGGGAAGCAAAAAAAGCATTTATTACTGCAAATCGAGGCAAGATTAAGCCGGGTGTAGCAGTATCTGTTCCAAAAAACCACGCAATAAATGCAAACTTTAAAGCTGAAAACGTAGAAACAGACGGCGCTGCAGAAGCTGAAAAGCTTAAGAAATATCAGGCAATACAACGCCAAATGGCAGAAATCGCACGCTTGGAAGCAATAGCAAGAGAACAAAGATGCGGAGCAAACTACGCAAAAAGTGCCGATAATGCAATTGCAAATTGGGATAAAAAAGGCTCAACCAGAGCAACCTACGCAACAGACGAGTACAGAGTATTCTGTGATCAGCAATACAACAGAGGCGGCAGCCACAAAGCAGCAGAAGGAAAAGATTTCCAACAACACTACATATACAGTACTTACTATAACCGAATGGTAAAAGTAGAAGACTTAGCAGGAAATATTCCAAAAGGAGAACATGTTACATGGATGTCTGCAACAGGTACTGCAAAATTGACAAATGGTAAAACTATCCAGCTTGCACTCGATGATAACAAAATTCACGGCAAAAAGACGATTGGCGGTTTTTCGGCAGATTCGCCTCAGGCAAAAGCATATATTGAACAATTAAAAGCCCGATTAGCACAAGAACAAAAAGATTTCGATAAAATGGTAAATCAGGATAAAATCGGAAGTTCTTATGTATCAACAGAACAATTTGAAACACAAGTTTCCTCTCAGGGCAAAACACTCGCAGGCGTAGCAGAAGAAGAAGCGGCAAGACAGGCTGAAACTGCAAGAACGACCAGTCAAAACTATATAACCGGTGCTGCAGATGATATATGGACTCCTGCTGATGGCTGGAGCGGAGGAGATGATGCAGTAAGAGATATGTCTTACACAATTCGCTCACGAATAACGACTGACAATGTTGTTGAAATATACGAAACATATCAAAAAAGACATACCGCAGACACATCAATGATTGATACAATGACATCAGAAAGTATAGGGATTTCAGATGTTGGCAGCAGAGGTGGTCGTGAGCACGCATACAAAGCAACAGAACACATTATAAATAAATTACAAGACCGTGCATTAAAAGCCGGCGTTGAAAAAAGTACAATAGACAGAATCCGTTCAAGCTTCGATCATGTAAACTGGTTCTACTACTTCACGGTTAATGATATGGATGACGATAAACTGACTGAAGTTGCACAACCTGTAATATCTCAATTGATTACGGAAATCAAATCAAGAGAAAGTCTTAAGACTGAGGATACATCAAATAGCGATCAAGAAGCATTCACCCCTCCACCTGTGACTGTAACAGATGAAACAGCAGGTAGTGATGCTACAACTGCAACCACCGCACAAACAACAACTACAACAGGGGCACAAACCACAACCGGGGCAGGAACTACGACACAAACAGCAACCAATACCCAAACTACAGTTGCAACAAATTTGACAAATGTTCCAATCTTGAGAAACCAAGAAAATGAACTACCGGACTATTCAAGGACTCATAAAGGACTTTTAGATAACTTTGAATCAATACCTGAAACAGCAAAAGCAGAAATAGAAAGAGTAATGGATCAACACCATCTTACAATGGTAGATATGCCTGCGAATGTTGAAACACCTGTTATGAAGGATAAAGACGGAAATTATTACAGACTGGATATGGCACAGAGAAAACTTATACTTGACGGGCAACCTCAACCGGGAACAAATCCTGTTGACTATTATACTGTCCAAATTTAAACAAAATAACAATAAGTTATATCATATATATAAAAAGAGGTACGAAGTTCGTACCTCTTTTTTGAATAAATAAAACCCTGCACGCAAATTAAGCGTAACAGGGTAAAAGGTGTGTACGTGTATCAATAAATGGATTTCTTTTCTTTAAAAATTTTGTTAATCTGACAAACTTCAAGTCAGACAGGATATACCTGATTAGATATTTACCCCGCTCTAACTGCCTGCAAATGTCTTGAAGGTCATTTCTATGTTCTTTGAGATAACTTTCTTAACTGCTTCCATTTCGGTTGTAAGAGCGTTTTGTTCAGTATCTAACTGTTTCAGTCTCAATTCCAAAGTTCTGTCTTCTTTTTGAATAATTTCGGTTTTTGCGTTAATATCAGCAATTTTCTTTTCATACTTACGAACATCACTGTAGTATTTGTTCATAGCATCCTGATAAGCCGCTTCATCGGTTACAGATTCAACGTTCAAATCGTAAACAACATTTGAATCTTCAAGCTTCATTGTTGCAAATCTACCTGAACCGTCAGTTTCCAATAACGCATAACTAGTATCTTCTACTTTCTTGTTAATATAAGTTGCATCGTAGAATTTCAGTTTGTTTTGGTTTTCAATTGGTTTACCATATTCATCATAAGTTGTTAAACTTTGTACCAAATCTTTATATGTTGTATAACGGGTATGCCCTTGATATTCAAATGAGTAAATACCCGAACCATAGTATTCGTATGAGCCATCAGGCATTCTCTGAATATAATCCGCAATAGGTTCATTCTTACAATCAGCAACAATTTGAAGCAATGCTGTTTCATCGGTAAGCGACAGATTTTCATACAATTCTGTTAACTTACAGTTACCTACATAAGCAGGAGTATAAACCGTAGAGTAGTCAATAAGCCCGCCTTCGCCTTTTTCGTATGCTTCTTCTTTTGTTGCAGATTGAAATACATAACTTGTTTCATCATCAACGGTAGTTGTAGTATATGAAGCATATCCCGTTGCAAATGCACCGACTTCAACTGCCTGCGCAATATCATCTTTAGATACCCCTGGCAAACCTTCATTATCAAGTGCCGCAGCAACTTTTTGGAAGTCTTCATCTGTCCATTTTGAAGTAGATGTCAAATCTAAACCGAGGTCGTTGCTCAACTTCTTCAAATCGACATAACCTTCCTTCAAACCATGGGTTGAAAGTGCATTTTCTAAATCTGTTTTTGTTGAAATATGCCATACATTATCTTTGTCTTTATAACCGAACAAATCATCATAATTGATTTTTCCGTTAGGGAATTCTATCAGACCTTCAGATTCCATATCTTTTAAGGCATTTTCCAAATCTTTTGTTTTCTTATAACTTGATAACGGTTTGTACGTGACTTCGTCATTCAAAGTATAAGAACCATCTTTATTCTTTCTCAGAGTATCAACATCATTATCAAACTTAGTAGCCTGATTTTTGAAGGTAACTTCCGGATTCTGCATTTTACGCATTGAACCGGTGTAAATGTCGTCAAAGTAGTATGTATTAACAACATAGTTATAATCTCTGTTTGCAGTAGACAACTGATGCCAATCTTCAAGTACTGTATCATTGTAACCGTCGCTGTATGAGTACTGAGTCTTAGTATAATTTGTACTGTCAGGACAGGTTGGAACTTTTGTGTTCAAAAGCTGGTTAAAGTAGTTCGCTGATTGGTTTGCTAATGCAACACGAGCCTGGTTAATCTGTTGACCCTCGTATTCGCAGTTAGTCTTACGTGCTGTTAGTGCTAAGTATCTTGCCTGTGATGCTGCCATTCCCATGACAAACTTTCTCCTATTATTGATTACTCGTTTCTTCTACACTCTCTTATTTAATAATTATTTTTTAGAAGTCAAATAATCTATCGGCAAGCTAAGATAAATTTTTAGTAAAAGTCGTCCGATTTCGTACGAATGGTGGATAGTAATAAACATATAAAAACCCGTACTAAAACATACTGTTTTAAAAACATAAAACAGCAGTTAACACTTGTCTTATCAATACTCTACTTGATTTTAAGTCTTAAAACAGAGTTAGTACCCTGACATGCGACAAAAAGCATGTTCCCATCTACATGAAGTCCGTACGGCTGAACAACATCCTTTGTCAAAACAGAACATGCCCCCGAATGTGACAATCTGAGAACATTATTTGCATGATAGTTAGCAACATAAATATTACCCGCATCATCACAGGCAAGCGATATAGGGCCTTTTAAGTTATTGCTTTTATAGAATAATACCCGCTTACCGTCAGGCTGAATTTTAAAAATCGCATTATCCGTAAAACTTGAAACATAAAGATTTCCGTATTTATCGGTCGTCACACCGGTCGGACTTGTGATATTAGGATAGCAGCCATTGGTCTGATTAACATTTGGCTTTGCATTTGCCGCAGCAGTTGCAGGTTTAACATTACACTTGCCCAAAGCATCCTGAGCTTTAGTATAGTACCCGCTTGATTTTGGTATCATATCAAGATATTTTGCTGCATTTATTTTATCGCCCAACTGAGCACTCAATTTAGCAGCATTATAGATTGCCTCATACTCGTCAGGTTTCCTGGATATAATCTGTTCAAAAACCGATAATGCCTCGTCTGCCTGTTTCAGGTAGTCAAGAAGCGAGCCCAGATTATAATATGCATCAATATAATCAGGATAAAGTCTTATCGCTGTTCTGAAAGATGCTATAGCTTCTTCATACTGACCTAACTTGTAACAATCGATCCCATGATTGTACTCCAACTTAGCATCAGTCGGAATAACAGGTACCTGCTCCTCTGCAAATGATTTCACCAGCGGAAAAACAAGCAACGCACATACGAGTATTATTTTAAATAACTTTTTAATCACAGGCTATTACCCTTATTAAAATTTTATTCTTCAAGAAGTTTCAGCGTTTTCTGATTTTTCTTGGCAAACTCAGAACCTCTAGCTCTTATTGCCATTGCCAAAATTTCTCTCATATTAAGTTTTTCCATATCCTGATAGTTATTTGGCAATCTCAAAGACCAGTTTGCATCACCTGATGTACCCGGTTTGTTATAAACATCATCAATCTTAAACATATCAGTAAAGAAAATTTGGATATTCTTTGCTTTTGATGCAAACATTTCAGCAAGTTTCACCTTCTTCAAATATTCTGCATCATGTGTAAGATTCCAAATGATTTCATCCTTATTATCAGCTTCTGCAAACATATCCTCAACAAGATTTTTAACATGCAGATAACCTTCTTCTGTTTCAACCATATCTTTTGCCCAGAAAGCAATAGGTTCATTATCATGAGTACCAACCATTGCCCAAACATTTTCTTCAATGTTTCTGCAACGATAAGGGTGATCTTCTTTTTCAGGTTTAACAAATTGAGTCAATCTCATACCCTGAAGCTTATATTCTTTCATAACAGCATCAACAGGGTTTGTTAAAGTACCCAAATCTTCACATACGATAGAATCCTTATTAAGTCCGCATTCTTTAGCGGCGGCAATGACAATTTTTTCAATAAGTCTGCCGTATTGCTTAATCTGTTCTTTGTTCAATGTTTTAACATATTTTTCCTTATCAGGTTCAAGTGTATTATCTATATCATCAGGCCCTGCTATTGAATATCTTGACAACTCAGGGTGAAGCGGTGATGAATAAAGTCTGCCTGCACCTTGTTCCGGTAACGGCTTCTTACCTGATTTGTATACCCACGGATCTATAAGCCCTACAATGTGGTCAATTCTTACACCACCAGGGTTATCTTTGAACATCTTTTTATAAAGATTCTTCATTAAGATACCGCCCTCGCCGAGAGAACCGTCATAGTTATACATTTTTTCAGGATCCATAACAGGGAATCCCCATGCCTGTCCATCTTTAGAGAAGTAGTCAGGCGGACAACCGAGACACCACCCAGGAAGGAATAATGACTGATAAGCCCACGCATCTCTGTCAGAGAACGCAACCTGACGGTCTGCAATCATTTTAATTTTATGCTTTTTAGCCAACTTCTTTGTTTCTTCAAGTTGTCTGTCGAGCACAAACTGGCAGAACTTATAGAAATCGATATCGTCAGCATATTTTTCTTTAATTTCTGCTATTCTCTTTTCAGCGTTAGCCTTTTCTTCATCATTCTTCGGATTCAGCAGATTCTTATCTAAATCTGACTTCCAGATAGGCCAGTAGTCATTTCCGTTATCAATTGACAATGCTTCATAAAGTGAGTCGTTATCGAGCCAGAAAGCATTTTCTTTTTTGAATTTATCAAACTCTTTTTGAAGTTTCTTTTGGTTTTTAAAATTATTCCAAGCCTCTTTAAGCGCTTCTGTTTGAGCCTTAAAAATGTATGAGTACGCAGTTTTACCCTTATTTTGCTGAGGGTTATTGTCTACAATTTTTTTAAAGGTTTCTTCAGACAAAATATTAAACCAGTCTTTTGTCGTAAGTTGCTTTAAATCGATAAAAAGAGGGTTCCCTGAAAAAATTGTACCTGTATAAGGTGATGAATCAGAAGATTTTGTCTTACCTGCAGGTCCAAGTTGAATAGCATCAAACAACCCTTCAAAAAATTCTATAACTTCGTGTCCTGCTGATGAATTCATTGAGCCAAAGCCGGTATCTTCACCGTCTTTAGAAGGAAAACTTCCGCCGTGCATAATAAATACAAAATTTTCTTTACCTAAAACTTTTAAAGCCTCTCTTACCGCTTTTTTACATTTCTTACGATCGCAACCCATACATAACTCCTTATAATAAACTAACATCGCTAAACTAAATTTAGCATTGACATGCCGATTTAGCAAGTGAATAAAAAACAATGTAAATATTTGTATATTAACACAGGATTATCATGCAGAACATATATAATACATGGTAGTATATTCTTATGTTAGACAATACTTTTACGATA
>JAILHQ010000033.1 GCA_024695725.1 Cyanobacteria bacterium RUI128
ATTCACCCCCCCCCCAATTATTTACCCCCATGATATTTCCCCCCCCCCATGTTCTATTAGAAAAAGATTTGATGTATAATCTGGGTATGATAAATGTTGAAAGCATAGTAGAAAGAATACGCGAAATCATTGACGACGAGAACACCAAACAGCTCAAAGAGGTTGTCAATGGGTATCACGCTGCCGATTTGGCAGATATTTTTGCTGATCTTAATTCGGATGAACGTTTATCATGCTTTAATCTTTTAGACGAAGAAAAAGCATCAGATTTGCTCGAATATTTACAACCACAGCTTCAGGTTGAGTTGTTAGGCGAGATTGATCACGAGCTGGCATCAAAACTTATTGCACAAATGCCTCACGACGAAGTTGCAGACGTCTTGGGTGATATGGAAGAGGACGAGTCTGAATCATACTTAGACAAACTCCCTCACAAATTCTCATCTGAAGTCAGAGAGCTGATGACCTATAACGAGGAATCAGCAGGTGGTATCATGAACCCTGTTGTACTGACGGTTAACGCCGAATCTGATGTTAAAGATGTGCTTGATACAATCAGAATCAAGGCTGAAAAAGATAATTTAGATTTATACTACGTATATGTTGTTGATAAACAGAACCACTTATTAGGTGTTGCATCACTAAGAAAACTTCTGACATCGCCTATAAGGAACAAGATTACAGAAATCATGACACGTGATATTGTCAAACTCCACGTCGATGACAGACAAGATTATATTGCAGACGAGTTTATGAAATACCAATTCAACGCACTTCCTGTTGTTGATTTGTATAACAGATTAAAGGGAATAGTAACGTGGGACGACGTTCAGGACATCGTTGAAGAAGAAACCACAGAAGAAATCTATACATCTTCAGGTATCGCAACCGAGTTGGTTGAAGACGAGGACGACATTTTAACGGGTAATATTTTACACGCCGTCAAAGCACGTACACCTTGGTTATTTATTACCCTGATAGGAGAATTTCTTGCGGTAAATGTTGCAAACCATTTCAACCACACTCTTGAAATTCTGCCTATAATCGCAATATTTATGCCACTTCTGGCAGGTCTTGGAGGTAACATCGGAACCCAAAGTATTACACTAATGGTTCGTGGTTTATCGACAGGTCAATTGACATTACGTTCAGGTATCCACCATATTTTCAGAGAATCCGCTATCGGGTTATTGATTGGGCTGTTGTTCGGTATTTTGGTAATGACAGTAACATGCGGCTGGCATCATAATATCGGACTGGGTATTGTTGTCGGGTTATCTATGACAATAAATATGACCTGCGCAACCTTAATCGGAACTTTAACACCGTTTGTCTTGAAGAAGATGAAGGTTGACCCTGCTATCGCATCAGGCCCTGTAATTGCAACAACTATCGACGTTATCGGTTTGTTTATCTATTTTTCATTCGCAACCGCATACCTTATACATATTAAAGGGTAAAGGGGTAAATTATAGTTTAACGAACAACTTCGTTGTTCTTAAATGGAAAATGGAAAGTTGAAAATGGAAAATATCTTAATAGCCTGACGGCTATGAATATTATATATTTTATATTAGTGAACGATAGTGAACAAAATAATTTTCCATTATCCATTTTCAATTTTCAATTAAATTAAAGTTTAGCAAACTATAATTTACTCATACATTATTTAGTGCTATAATTATGTTATGTCAAATTTTAAAAATTCAGAAAAAATCAAAACAATAGCATATTTAGGAAAGAGCGGTTCTTTCACTGAAATCGCAAAAGATTATTTTTGTGAAAAATATAATCTCAACGCGTATCAAATGCCGTTCAGAACAATAAAAGAAATTATTTCTTATGTTGAGAGTGACCAGGATTCAGTTGGTATTATCCCTGTTGAAAACGCAAAAGAAGGGATAATCAGAGAAACAAACGACACTTTGATAAGCTCTACAAACGAAAATATTAAAATATTATCTGACACTATTTTGCCTGCAAACAACTGTTTGTTATCAAAGAATAGTGAAATTTATAATATTACGGGGCTTATTGCACCGGCACCCGCAATTGCGAGATGTAACGAGTACATAAAAACAGAACTTCCTATCCATCTGAATATTATAAACACAACGGATACGGAAGAAGCTGCAAGATTACTCAATTCTTACAACCTGACCTATGCAATTATCGGTACGGAAAAGACTGCAGAGATTTATAATCTGAATATCTTAAACAATAATATCAATAACGATAAAGATAACTATACAAAATTCATTATGATAGGTAATTTTGACACAGAACCGACAGAACACAGTACCTCGAGCGTTGCGCTATCGTTAGGTGATGTTCCGGGTTTACTGTTCAAGGTGGTAAAAGAGTTTGCCGAAAAGAATATCAATATCACCTATGTTCACGCAACTCCGTCAAAATTAGAAGAAGACCAATACATATTGTTCCTTGATTTTGAAGGACATATCAAAGAACCTCACGTTTGCGAGGCTATAGAAAATATCAAAAAACATACAAATTATTTCCGTTTTATGGGCTCTTATGAAAGAATTTAAAACTGTTTTATTAACGTGTTTAATTATATTTTTGTGCTTACAGAATACTGTATGTGCAAAAAATATTGATATGACAGATACTGAGATTATCAAACAGATTAAAAAATACGACAAAAAAATAGACAAACACCCTGATAAAGCAAAGTTATACATAAAGCGCGGGTTTTTGAAGTTTTGCCTGAAGGATTATGGCAGTGCGCTTGAGGACTATACTTCCGCAGAAGAATACGCACCGAAAAACTCTGATATTTTTTATTCAAGAGGACGTGCCTGGTTTGAGATGAAGAAGTATAATTTTGCACTGGAAGATTTCGACAAAGCTGTCGAACTCAACAAAAAAGATTCAAAAATTTATGTAAGCAGAGGAATAACAAAAGACAAACTCGGAAAATATGACGAGGCTTTAGAAGATTATAACCTTGCACTGAAATACAACAGACGTTCAAGAATAGCCTACATAAACAGAGGTATTATCTACGACAAACAAGGCAATTACACAAGAGCTATCGGCGAATATCTGCGGGCAATAAAACTTTGCAAATATTCTCCCGATGCGTATTACAATATGGGACTTGCCAACTGCAAACTTGAAAACTACAGCGACGGAATAGAAGATTTTACGGAAGCTATACGACTAAATCCTGATTACGGTCTGGCATATTATCACAGAGGACTTGCATATTTAAAGATGGATAATCAGCAATTTGCCAAAAGCGATTTACAAAGAGCACGTCAGTTATTACCAAAAAATAAAGATATAAAACAGGCTCTGGATAAATTAAACGAAGAATTAAATAAAATGCTTGAACCTGAAGAATTTTATTACTAAAAATTTTTTATGTTTTCTTTTTGTGTAGTATTTTACTTTTTGTATGTTCTATTTACAATATAATAAGAGTTGAGTATAATCTCGGATATAATACATTGTGAAAAGGGAGCAGAATGAGTCCGGCAGCTAAAAAGACAGCTACAAAACCATCTGAAAAGAAAACCACCGCAAAGAAATCTGGCGGTGAAAAAGCGCTTGTTATAGTTGAGTCTCCTGCAAAATCTAAAACCATTAAAAAGATTTTGGGTTCTAATTATACTATTGAGGCAAGCCTTGGTCACGTTCGTGATTTATCCTCTAAAAATGATTTGGGTTTTGATGTTGATAACGGGTTCAAACCGTCATTTATTATTCTTCCCGAAAAGAAAAAAGTTGTTTCAAAACTGAATACATTAGCAAAAGCTTCTGATAAAATTTACCTCGCATCCGACCCTGACCGTGAAGGGGAAGCTATTGCATGGCACGTAAAAGAAGTTTTGAAGGTGCCTGAAGAAAAGATTTTCAGAATTGAGTTTAACGAAATTACACCAAAAGCGGTAAAATATGCTGTTGAACATTACCGTCAAATTGATATGGATAAGGTAAAAGCTCAACAAACGCGTCAAATTTTGGATAAACTTGTAGGTTATAAATTGAGTCCTATCTTATGGAAACAGTTAGGAAACTACCACCTTTCAGCAGGTCGTGTTCAGTCGGTTGCGCTGCGTATGATATGTGAACGTGAAGAAGAGATTGACGCATTCACTCCTGTTGAATACTGGACTGTAACGGCACAGCTTGAAAAAGAAGGGAAACCTTTTGAGGCAGAACTTACAAAATTTGTCGGCAGCAAGGTTGAAATAAACAACGAAGAAGAAGCTTTAAAAATAAAAGAAGATTTGGAAAACCAAAATTATGTTGTTTCAAACGTATCAAAACGTGAAACTTCAAGAAAACCGACCGCACCGTTTATAACCTCTACATTACAGAGAGAGGCAAGCTCAAAACTCGGTTACGGTGTTTCTAAGACAATGCAGATTGCACAAAAATTATACGAAGGAATCGAACTTGAAGAAGGCTCAGTCGGTTTGATTACTTATATGAGAACCGACAGTGTCCGTATTTCTGATGATGCACAGGCAATGGCAAAAGATTTCATTATGAATAATTACGGCAAAGAATATTATCCTGAAACACCAAATATTTACGGTAAAAAAGGTAAAAATGTTCAGGATGCTCACGAAGCTATCAGACCGTCATATCCGGAAAGAACACCTGAAAGCATAAAAAAATATTTAACACCTGAGCAGTACAAATTATATAAACTGATTTGGAACAAGTTTATGTCATCACAAATGTCATCTGCAAAAATTGCAAATAAAACAGTTGATATAACAGCAGGTGACTACGAATTGAGAACAAGTGCAAGCAAAGTTCTGTTTGACGGGTTCTTAAAACTGTATCAGGATAACGAAGAAGATGAAGCAGAAACAAAAATTCCTGATTTGTCTGAGGGCGATAAATTAAAACTGAATGAAATTATACCTAAACAACATTTCACTCAGCCGCCTCCAAGATACTCAGAAGCTTCTTTGGTTAAGGCTTTAGAAGAATACGGCATCGGTCGTCCGTCTACTTATGCAAGCATTATTACCAAAATTCAGCAAAGACAATATGTGGAAAAACAAGACAAAGCTCTCGTTCCGACCTTCTTAGGCAAGACTGTCTGCAAACAGTTGGTTACACAGTTTACTGATATTATGGATTATGCCTTCACTGCAGGTATGGAAGAAAAACTGGACGAAATCGCAGACAAAAAAGCTGTCTGGAACGAGGTTCTGCAAAACTTTTATGATCCGTTCATTGATACTGTGAATGATGTTATGTCTAACGCACAAAAAATAAGAATTGAAAGTGACGTTACCTGTCCTAACTGCGGACGTAAGATGATAGTCAGAACAAACCGTTACGGTCAGCAGTTCTTAGGTTGTTCAGGTTACCCTGAATGTAAAACAATTTTATCACTGGATAAATCAGGTTCGGTTGTTAATAATCAGGAAGAACCTGAAAAATCAGAAGAAAAATGTGAAAAATGCGGTGGCGATTTGTATATCAAAAACGGACCTTACGGCAGATATACAGAATGTGAAAACTGCAAAGACAGAAAAAGTATTGTGAAATCAACCGGAGTAACCTGCCCGAAATGCGGAGAGGGCGAGATTATTGAACGCCGCTCGAAACGCGGGGTTGTGTTCTTTGGCTGTAACAGATACCCTGATTGCGATTATGTAATGTGGAACGAACCGACGGGCGAAAAATGTCCTGAATGCGGTTCTCTGTTGACAAAACGTACCTTAAAAAGCGGCGAAGTCATTGAATGCTCTAACCGTGAGTGCGGATATAAAAGTGGAAAATAAATAAATATATATATTTATTTTCTCTTTTATACTGAAGTATGAAATTATGAATGAATTAAGTTTTTCTGTTTTAAAAAATCGAAAAATCATATATACTGGTTGCTATAGCTATAAATTATAAAACTAATTTTAAACGGCACTTGTTTTACCGTAATTAGTCATAAACAAAGAAAGTATGAAAATGAAACTACTATCACACTTGATAAGAGAAATGTTCTCTATTACAAGCAGAATACTACAAATTTGTCGTACCTTTATTTATAAAGGTATGGAGGATATGGCAATGCGGGTATGTGCCATAGCTTGTATAGTAGTTTTAACGGCTGTGCCGTTCTCTTTGGCTGGTGAAAATGAGGTAAATTCTGATATTGAAGAATATTTAAATAAATCTCATCTATTATATCATCTATCAGAAGTTCGGCAGGAAAATTCCATATCGGTTGTTGTTAATGGCAAAACCTATTATTTTATGCCAATATCACATGAACAACAAATTTTGATGACACTTGTTAATTCAACTTCATATTCTGTGGTAAAAACAACAGCTGATAATGCTTTATATATGTTGAAAACAGAAGACGGTCCTGAATTTTATACTTATGAATTTGCCGATTCAAATGTGACAGAAAATACTATTCCTGTCCAAAATACGGAAAATACTACACAAATTGTCAATAACAGTACAAGAACGGTTCGTAAAAGAATGTATTTAGGCTCACCTGCTCCGGGTGTTCCGTATGCTGATTTAAATGAAGCAGTTTCTTCTACTGATTCGAACAAAACCTATACACTTGGCGATGATGAAGAAGTTACATCTGATCTCGATACGATGAACGGAACAACATTAACTGTTGAGGGTAACAGCTATTCCATAAACGGTAATACAAAAGGTGGAATATCAGTTTTAGGTAACTCAAAAATTCTTACAATACAAAATGTCGGTTCAACTACCGGTACAATTGCAGGTGGAAATTTTACTGTTGTAGATAGTGTGAATGGATTTGGAAGTTCTACCGCAAACGGCGGTGTAATCAATAATGCATACGGCACAATAAATATCACTAATTCAGTATTTAGCGGAAATACTGCTAATAACGGAGGTATAGTATATAGTCAAAATACGGGTGCTAACGTAAATATTTCAAATTCAACTTTTTATAATAATACTGCAAGTAATGCAGGTGGGGTTGCACGTATCATAAACGGAAGTTTGAATGCAACGGGTAATAATTTATTCTACAAAAATAGTGCAAAAATGGGCGGTGCAATATACAATCAGGCTAATGCAACAATATTTGGTAATTTTGTAGAAAATAATGCAACTAACAATAAAGGTGGTGCTATACATAACGCAGGTAGTGCAACAGTTGGCGGTTTATTTAAGGGCAATTTTGTTTATAAAATCAGTGCACAGGGTGGTGCGATATATAATACAGGAACATTAGACATTTTAGAAAATACCACATTTCAAGATAATTATGTTAGAGGAAGTAATGGTTATGGTGGTGCTATTTATAACTCATCATCAGGTACTGTAAATATTGCATCTGGGACAGAATTTAGTAATAACTTATCTTGGAACTCAAATGGCGGTGCTATTTATAATGAGGGGATAGTAAGTATAAATGCATATACAAGCAATGTAACTTTCTCCGGTAATACAGCAAGTGGTGTTGCAAATGATATTCATAACATATCAACCCTGAATCTTCAAGCAAAAGAAGATAAATCAATAACTTTTGCCGGAACAATTACAGATGCTACAACTCCGACAGGTACAACAACAATCGGCGGAACATATACAGATGCAGGAGGGGAACACAGCTATAGCGGTACAGTTGATTTTAATAATACAATTACTCAAAATACAATAAACGTAAATAGTGGTACAGCAAAATTTAGTAATACTGTTACCACAACTAATTTTAATTTAAATGGCGGAACAGCGTTATTAAATGGGGTAAGTTTAAACAATGCGGGAACAGTTACAGTTGCAGATGGCGCCGCAATATCTACTCAAAACAATTCAATTTCTGCTACAAATTTGGGTAATATCATATTGAATGGTGTAATGAATTTAGCACTTGATGCAAATTTATCAGGAGCAGGTTCAATAGACACCTTCTCTGCAACTAATGTTTCAGGAACAGGCAGTATCAATATAAATAATATAAAAATATTAGCAGATTCAACATCAGCACTTCCAATAGAACTTGGTACATTTGATGATAATTTGAAAGGATATGTAACTTTGTCTGCAACCAATGTACTTGGTGTAGCAGCAGGGAAAAGTTATGCAGTATCTTATGATAATATAACCGGTAGTTTAAAATTTAATTATGGAGATTTATATAATGCAGTAAAAGATACGTCAGCAGAAAGAACCTACACAATGGAAACAGATGAAAATGTATCTCAGGACCTCGGAGCAATGGGTGGTGCTAATGCAAAATTAACAGTCAACGGTGGAAATTACGCAGTTAATGGCAATAGTCACGAAGGCATTACCGTCAGCACAGGTCAAACCTTAGAAATAAATAACATTGGCTCTGTGGATGCTGATGGTAATATTCAAAAATCCTGGAATACAGTATCATCTGAAAATGGTGGTGTTGTTTATAACGCAGGCACTTTGAATATCACGGATTCTGTATTTAGCAATAATACTGCATCAGAAAAAGGCGGTGCTGTTTACAATACAGGCACAACAAATATTATTGCTGATACCGCAAATGTTAAATTTTCAGGTAATACCGCAAATGGTGTTGCAAATGATATACACAATGTTAATGCTCTAAATCTTCAGGCAAAAGAAGGTAAATCAATAACCTTTGCCGGGACAATAACTGATGCTACAACTCCAACCGGGACAACAACTATCGGCGGAACAGGTTACACAGGTACAGTTAACTTCAATGGTGCTGTTACTCAAAATACTGTAAATGTTAATAATGGTACAGCAAAATTCAGTAATACAATTACTACAACTAATTTCAACTTAAATGGCGGAACAACATTATTAAATGGTGTAAGCTTAAATAATGCAGGAACAGTTACGGCAGCTGATGGTGCCACACTTTCTACCCAAAACGGCACAACCTCTGCAACAAACTTAGGCAATCTCGTTTTGAACGGTGTTCTTGCTCTCGCTATGGATGCAGACCTCTCAGGCACAGGCTCTGCTGATACCTTCTCTGCAACCTCTGTTTCGGGTACAGGAAGTATAAACATTAATAATATAAAAATATTGGCTGATTCAACATCGGCTCTTCCGATAACAATCGGAACATTTGATGATAACTTAAAATCTTACGTAACATTAACTTCAACAAAAGTTGATGGTGTTGCAGCAGGCAAAAGCTATGCTGTATCTTACGATAATACAAACGGGAACTTAAAATTTAATTATGGTAATTTATACACCGCTGTAAAAGATACTTCATCTGAAAGAACCTATACAATGGGTGCAGATGAAGATGTTGCTCAGGACCTCGGTTCAATGAACGGAACAACTTTAACAATAAATGGTAATAATCATTCCGTTAATGGTACAAACTTTAATGGCATCACTGTCGGTACAAACCAAGAATTGAGTGTTAATAACGTAGGTTCTGTGACAGGTTCACTCGCCACAGATGATTTGACTGTTGTTGACAGTTGGAATGGTGCGTATGGTTATTACAGTAATACAGCCTCAGTTATTCTTAATAGTGGTGGTACTGTTAATATTTCAGATTCAGTATTTTATAACAACTCTCGTCGTCCTAACGGCGGAGCGTTAGTTAACAACTCTAATATGAATATATCAGGCGATACTTATTTCATTAGTAATAAATCAACCGATTATTCCGGCGGAGCGATTTTCAATGATACAAACGGTACATTAACAATTAAGAACGGTGCTGATGTATTGTTCTATGATAATACATCTCCTAAAGGGAATGCAGGTGCAATATATAACCAAGGAACCTTTACGGTCGAAGAAGGTGCGTCAGTTGAATTTAACAGCAACACATCTCGTAATGGCGGTAGTGCTATCTATCAAACAGGTGAAAATGCCGTTGTTAATCTGAACGGTACTTCAACAAGTAAGATAATATTTAATAATAACAGTGTGAATACAATAGTAGGCAACGGTGGTGCAATAGCATCTGTTAATGCAAAAGAACTCAATATTAATTATGCAGATTTTATTTCTAATAAAGCAAACGTCGGTTCAAGCGGAACAGGTTCTTCTGCAGGCGCAATATATGCTGATAATGTTAATAAAGTAAGTATAGAAAACTCAACTTTCACAGGAAACCAAACGTACAAAAACGGTGGTGCTGTTGCTCTCAATGACGTAGCTGCTGCAACAATCAAAAAATCAACATTTACAAATAATACTACTCAAGCTTCAGGCTCAGGCGGAGCGTTGTATGTTTCAGGAAATACAAACTTAACCCTCGAAGATACAAACTTTACTAATAATACAGCAGGTGGTTTAGGTAATGGCGGTGCAATCTATAACACTGCTACAACTACTATTATTGCAAACACTGATAATGTAACCTTTTCAGATAATACAGCAGGCGGAGGGGTAAATGATATTCATAACATTGCAACTTTGAATCTTCAGGCAAAAGAAGGTAAATCAATAACCTTTGACGGAACATTAACAGATGCTTCTACTCCGACAGGCACAACAACAATCGGCGGAACCTATACAGATGCAGAAGGAGAACACAGCTATAGCGGTACAGTAAATTTTAACAACACAGTTACTCAAAATACTATAAATATAATCAGCGGAACAATGAACAGTACTGCCACAATATCAGCAAACACTTTAAATAATAATGCAACAGGCACTATATCAAGTACTGCAGATATTACAGCAGGTGGCGGTACAAATAATGGTTCTATCTCTACTTCTGCAAGCTTTAATAATACGGGTAATTTGACTAATAATTCGTCAATCACTGCAACAACAGGATTTAATAACAGCGGAAATATTGTAAATGACGGAAATGAAAACAGTAAAATTACAACAAACAGTTTTATAAATAACGGAACAGTTTCGACTTCAACAAGTGGAATAGAATCACCAAATAATCTTCAAAACGAAGGTACAATTACATATACTTCAGGCTCTGTTACAACAAATGATATTACGGGTTCTTCAGCAGGTAATGTTATTTTGGCTACAGGAAATGATTTAACATTAGATAATGTAGTTTCTGGAAACCAATTAACTTTACAAAGCAGTACAATTATTCCGACAGAAAATACTGATATTTTTCAGGCATCACAATTTAATATCAATGGCGGTGGAATGAGTGTATTGAATAATGAAATAACAGATACAAATCTCGGTAATGTTGTAATGAATAACAATACAAATTTGGCTCTTGACTTTAACTTGTCAGAGATGAAATCAGATACTTTTACAACATCCAGCCTTACAACTAATGGTAATCAGTTTAATGTTAATAATATAAAAATCTCTGGTCATACTTTAAAAGATCACTTCTCATTTGATTTAGGTCAAACAACAAATTTAGGTGTAGGTAATGTTACATCAGATGATATTACATTACCTACGATAATGACTCCCGTAAGAAAAATAAAAGGTCATTTAAAAAATGGTACATTATCGTATGCTCCTGCAGGAAATGATTGGAAAGACTTTAATTCGGCAGTTCTTGCAGCACCTGTTGCTGCACAAATAGGGGGATATTTAACCCAATTAAATACCTATGATGAAGCCTTCCAAAATCGTGATATGAAATTATTAATGACCAAGAAGGAAAGAGAAGTGTATAAATTCGCCAATAAATATGCAAATATGAAAGGCGGTTTAGTTTATACTCATTCCTATCCGGTAGAACAAGAACCAGCTATGTGGTACAGGGGTTACGCAACTTTTGAAAGAGTAAATTTGAACCGCGGACCAAAAGTAAGTAATATTTTATATGGTGCTTTCGGCGGCGGTGAAAGTAAAATGTACGATATAGGACACGGTTTTCATGTTCAATATTCGGGATATCTTGGATATACAGGTTCTCATCAGGCCTTTATTAGAAATGATATTTATCAAAATGGCGGTACATTAGGTGCAACTGCTATGTTATACAAGGGAGGTTTCTTTACAGGTATAACTGCTAATATGGGCGCAAGTGTCGCTGATGTTTCAACAAGATACGGCTCCGAAGATTTTCCTTTATTATTAGGTGGTGTTGCTTGGAAAACAGGATATAATTGGGAACTCGCACAAAGTAAGTTTATTATTCAGCCAAGCTATTTAATGTCTTATTCATTTGTCGATGCTTTTGATTATACTAATGCAGCCGGTGTAAAAATTAAAGATTCTACTCTGAATGCAATAAATATTGCTCCGGGCCTGAAATTTATCGGAAATCTTAAAAACGGATGGCAGCCATACTTCAGTATTCAAATGGTATGGAATATTATGGATAAAACCAAGTTCACGGCAGCAGATATCCAATTGCCTTATATGTCAGTAAAACCATTTATTCAATATGGTGTCGGGATACAAAAACATTATGGTGACAGATTTACGGGTTATTTCCAGGCTGTTATGAGAAACGGCGGAAGAAATGGTGTTGCTTTATCTCTTGGTTTCAGATGGGCATTGGGTAAACATTTTCTGACTTCAAATACAAGGAAAGAAATTAAATCTGTAAAAATTAAGACAGAAAAAACAAAACCTCAAAAACAAGAAATAAATAAAGTATCGGTTGATATTAAATTAAAACAACCAGATGCAAAATTATATAAACAATAAAAATTTATAGCTATACCTTTCGGATATTTCTGAAAGGTTTTTTTTTGATATAATAATTTCAAAAGGAAACAAATTATGAAAGATATGCTAGATAAAATATTGCAGATAGAAAAACGCTATAACGAGTTAGGCGTTACTCTTTCTGATCCTGAAGTTATCCAGGACTATACAAAATTCCGTGATTTATCAAAACAGCGTAAATCAATGGAAGAAACAGTAGAATTATATTACAAGTGGAAAGCGGCAGTTGATGCGATAGAAGATGCAAAACAGCTTATTCACGAAGAAAAAGACGAAGAAATGAAATCGTTCTTAAAGGCAGAAATGGAAGAAAATGAATCAAAACTTCCTGAATTTGAAGAAAAGATGAAGGTTCTTCTTCTTCCTCGCGACCCTATGGACGACAAAGATATTATGCTTGAAATCAGAGGCGGCGCAGGCGGAGACGAAGCTAACATCTTTGCCGGCGACCTTACAAGAATGTATCTGAAATATGCAGATAAACAAGGCTGGCAGACACAGGTTTTATCAAAAACAGAGTGTGAAGCAGGCGGTTATTCTGAAATCATTATTTCTATAAAAGGTGATGCGGTTTATTCAAGACTAAAATATGAATCAGGTGTACACAGAGTTCAGCGTGTACCTGAAACAGAATCACAAGGCAGAGTTCACACTTCTACCGCAACCGTAGCCGTTATGCCGGAGGTTGATGACGTTGAAATCGAAATCAGACCTGAAGATATTGAAATGTCCACAGCACGCTCAGGCGGTGCGGGCGGTCAAAACGTAAACAAAGTTGAAACCGCTGCAAGACTTTTCCACAAACCGACAGGGATAATGATTTTCTGTACGGAAGAACGTTCTCAGCTTCAGAACAAAGAACGTGCTATGGAAATTCTGAAAGCAAAGTTGTACGATCTGGAAGTCCAAAAACAAATGCAGGAAGTAACCGATTTACGTCGTTCACAAGTCGGAACAGGTGACAGAAGTGAACGCATCAGAACCTATAACTTCCCGCAGGGACGTCTGACAGACCACCGTATCGGGCATAACCTGAACGTCTGGACAGTTATTGACGGAGATATGGATGAACTTCTCGATTTACTTATAGAATATGACCAAAAACTGAAGCTTGAAAAACTTGCTCAAACAAACGTATAGGAGCAGATAGTATCAGGTGGGAAAAATGGTTAACCGAAAATGTGTAGGGTGCGGAAAAATCAAGCCGCGCGAAGAATTGTTAAAGATTACAAAAAATCATGTTGACGGAAAGATAGTCATAGAGCCTAATTCCGAAACATTTGGCAGATCTGCATATATCTGCTATAATAAAGAATGTCAAGAGCTTGCGCTCAAAAAGAATAAGTTGAACAGAGCTCTTAAATCCTCAGAGGATTTGAAAGGATTACTTAATGGACGAGAATATCAGAGTAAGTGAATTAGCTAAAGAACTTGGCCTTACAAGCAAAGAGGTGCTGGAAAAATTTGCACTTCTATCCATTAATGTCAAATCTCACTCCAATGTCGTCACCCCTTTACAAATCCAGAAACTAAAAGACTTTATCGCCGGTGGTTCTAAGCTCCCAAGTAAAAAACCAAAGGCGTTTATTGTTAAGAAGAAAAAAGATCTTCCTCCACCTGAGGAAACAGCACCTAAAGAAGCTGAAACAAAACCTGAAAAACCACAGGTAGAAAAAGTTGAACGCAAACAGGCTGAAGTTGTTAAGAAAGAACCGCCTAACAGACTTGAAATCGTTAAACGTGTTCCGATTAAACGTGTTGAAATCATCCAGGGCCCTGGCAAAAAACCTGTACAAAAAGTTGTTGATGTTCAGCCTAAAAAAGAATTTAAAAAAGACAAAGAAGAAGGGGCAAAACCTGCTGAAGGCGGCGAAACCCACAAGAGTGACAAACCAAAACGTCCGATAGAACGTCATATTATCCCTCAGGATATTTATGAAAACAAAGGGTTCTCAAAGAAAAAAGGTTCTTCTTCTAACGACAGAAAGAAAGACAAAGACTTTAACTCTAAGAAAGAAGAACAGGAAAGAATTTCCTTAGAAAAGGCTGCCGCTCAACACCATAAAAAGAAAGTTGTCAAAGAAGAAGAGGTTGAAGAAGTTAAGTCAATCGTTGTTGATAAGGCTATGACCATCAGCGAATTGGCAGACAAAATTCACAAAACCCCTGCAGAAATCGTTAAATTCCTGATGTTCCAGGGCATAATGGCAACCGTTAATCAGCTTATTGATGTTGACGTCATTAAAAAAGTTTGCGCAGAATATGAACTTGAAGTCCTTGAAGAAGACCTCGAAGCCTATATCGCTGAAGAAGAAAAGAAAGAAGAAATCAAGAAACAGTTTACAGAAGTTGATAAGAAATTACTCAAAAAACGTGCACCTGTTGTCAGTATTATGGGTCACGTTGACCACGGTAAAACAACTCTGCTTGACAGCATCCGTGCATCAAAACACAAAATCGTATCAACCGAGGTTGGCGGTATAACACAGTCCATCGGTGCATACACTGTTTATCTTGATAACAAAAAAGAAAAGAAAATCGTATTTGTCGACACCCCGGGTCACGAAGCATTTACCGAAATGCGTGCACGTGGTGCAAAAGCAACTGATATTGCAATTCTTGTTGTTGCAGCTGACGACGGTATCATGCCTCAAACAATTGAAGCTATTAACCACGCAAGAGCTGCAGAAGTGCCTATTATCGTTGCTGTTAACAAAATTGATAAAGCAGGTGCTGATCCTGACAAAGTTCTTACTCAATTAACAGAACACAATCTCGTTCCTGAAGAATGGGGCGGCGATACAATTACCGTAAAAGTTTCAGCACTGCAAGGAACAGGTATTGATGACCTGTTAGAATATATTTGGTTATTGGCTGACCTGAAAGACCTCAGAGCTAACCCTAAAGCAGAAGCTTCAGGTGTTGTTATCGAAGCTAACCTCGATAAAGGTAAAGGTCCTGTTGCAACATTGTTAGTTCAAAACGGTACCTTAAGAGCAGGCAACTGCATTGTTGTTGGTACTGCCTGCGGTCGTGTGAGAGCGCTGTTGTCAGACTCTGGCGAAAGAATTAAGTCAGCTGATCCTTCTACACCTGTTGAGGTGCTCGGTTTGTCCGAAGTACCGTCACCGGGCGAATATTTTGAAGTCGTTCAGAACGAAAAAGAAATGAAGGCTATCGTTGCAGAACGTCAAATGAAAGCAAGAGAAACAAGACTCGATGCTATGCTGCCTGCACATATCAGAAAAGAATCAGGCGCAACAGGTGTCGGCGAGGAAGAAATTCCACAACTCAACCTTATCATCAAAGCAGATACCTACGGTTCTGCAGAGGCTGTATCACAGGCTATTGCGCAGTTTGAGTCTAAAGAAATTATTACTAAGATTATCCACGTCGGTGTCGGTGACATCTCTGAAGCCGACGTTATGCTTGCATCTGCTTCAGGTGCTTTAATCTTGGGCTTTGCGGTTAAAGAAGATAACAACGCTCTTATTGCCGCAAGCAAAGAACACGTAACTATTAAGAAATACGATATTATTTACCAAATCTTAGAAGATATTGAAAAGACTATGATTTCACTTCTTTCACCTGAAACTAAAGAAGTTGTTGTCGCAACCGCAGAAGTCAGACAGGTCTTCACTATCGGTAAGACTATCAAAATCGCAGGCTGCTACGTTACTGACGGTAAAATCAACCGCAACAACAAAGCTGTTGTTAAACGTGACGGGGTTGAAGTGTTCTCAGGCAGCATTGATCAGCTTAAACGTTTCAAAGACGATGTCAAAGAAGTTGCCCAGGGCTATGAATGCGGTATCTCGTTTGTTAAGTTTAATGATATCGAAGAAGGCGATATCGTCGAATTCGTTAAAACTGAAGAAATTGAACGTACTGAATTAGAATAGGTTCAGGGGTAAAGGGGTAAATACAGGATAAACAGGATAACCCAAAACCCGAAAGTAATTATCACAAATAAGGTATAAAAAAGATGACACTACGAAATGAAAGAGTTAGAAAAGAATTAATGCGTGAGATATCCGACATCATCAGAAAAGAAGTCAGAGGACTCGGCGGTGTTGTTTCTATTGTCGATGTGGAAGTGTCACACGATAATTCTTACGCAAAAGTTAAATATAGTGTTTTAGGCAGCCCGGAACAGGTCGAAAAAGATAAAGCAATTATCGAAAAAAGTACCTCAAAAGTCAGATACGAAGTCGGTAAACGTATCAGACTGAGATTAACCCCGGAAATCAAATTTGTTTATACCGATGCTCTCGAACAAGGCTCACGTGTCACTGAGCTTATTGATAAGATTTCCAGAGGCGAAATTTAGAGGGGTAAATAGGGGTAAATCAAGAACTATGTTTGGTTTTATTAATATTTATAAACCCGTAGGTATGACTTCTCATGATGTTGTGAGTTGCTTAAGGCGCGTGACAAAAATCAAACAGATAGGTCATACAGGCACGCTTGACCCGTTTGCCGAAGGGGTTCTGCCAATAGCAATAGGCAAAGCAACCCGACTCATTGAATACCTGAATGACGACAAAGCCTATATCGGCAGGTTCTGTTTTGGTAAATCAACCGATACCTACGATGTTGAAGGTACTGTTATAACTGAATATGATACGAAAGTGTCTGAACAGGACATAATAACGCATTTACCACAAGGCGAAATTGAACAGTATCCTCCTATCTATTCCGCTAAGAAAATCAACGGCAAAAAAATGTATGAACTTGCCCGCTCAGGTGTGAGTGCAGATGATATCGATATTAAACCGTGTAATGTCACTATTTATAAAACAGAATTATTAGAGTTTAATGAAGAAGAACAATGGGCAGATATCTATGTCGCCTGTTCAAAAGGCACATACATAAGAAGTATCGCAAACGATTTGGGAAAAGCGCTAAACAACGGCTGCTATCTGTCAAAACTGAAACGTGTCGAAGCCGGTTGTGCAACACTCGAAAACAGTATTAAATTAGACGATTTACAAACCGTTCAGGAGGTTGAAAAAGTACTTATTAATCCGATTTACCTGTTACCTCAGCCAAAACAAGAATTAAACGATATCGAATACGAACGTATTTCTCATGGCATGACAATCTTCAACAGAATAACCGCAGAAATTGATGATACGGTATTACTTGTCAGAAATAATCAACTTATTGCCATTGCAAAAGCTGATGAAAACGGACTGAAACCCCAAAAAGTATTTATATAAGATAGATTATCTTACCACGGAAAAACTCTTTCTGACCAAATCCTTAGGATTAGTATTTCCCTTTTTCAACTCAGCATCAATAACAGAGTTAGCAAGCTGAATTTCGCCATTATCATAAATCAGGTGCTGACCTGGTTGCCATTCAAAGCGTGTTGCGGTACCGTATTTAAATTTCTTTGCACCCTCCATACCCTTGGCTGCCGAACGTTTAAACGGGCCGTACAAAACCCTGTCCCCTGTTTTATATTTAGAAAACGGCACATGTTCTGTTGCAAATAAATCTATAATCTTTTCAAACTGTCTGTCACTTCTCCAATCTTCTTCACACGAACCGATGACAAAAGCCTTAGCATTCTTGCCCTGTTGTTCTAACTGATCCAAAAGATCCCATTCAATGTATCTGAAATCTTCATTCGCCTTATGATTCGGATTAAGATGGTTCAGGCTGACACCCTTATCACCATAAATTCCGACAACGGTACATTCCTGAACAGAATCAGTACCGCAACGCTCTTTTGTTGTAATACTCTGCTTGAGTGTCCACGGCGCATCAACAAAATGCTTTTCATCAAGATCCTGCCGCTTGTCATAATATTCGGCAGTCGATATCGGACGAATTTTTAACCCGTTTTTATCCGTATAAACTCCATCAGCCTCTATGTAGTTGTTTCGTGATACCCCATTTCCTTTGTGTGAAAAACGAACCTGAGATTCGTCTTTCGGGTGATAAAATCTCCAAACCTGTTTGTTTTCTTCACCGCTTGGCGAAATCGTTGTTTGTCTTACCTCTGCCAGCTTGCACTCACGGTAGTTTCTGTTTATATAATCATACTCTCTTATCTGAACTTCTGTTTCTTTTGTTTTTTTGTTTACGTGGTTTTTTTGCTGAGTAAGACGTAAATGCTCCCCATCCTTGAAAGTAAACATTTCAGTATATTCGGTGAATTTTGGCACAAGAATATGTTCGACAGTATCTGCGTTTTCAGGCACTTCAACCTTCTTACGCTTCAGCCAGGTGAGGGTATTTTTATCTAATCTCATTACTGTTTTTGAAATAGTAACCACGACAACTACCTTGATTGATACATGTATATAAAACACCCTCAATAAAAAATTTGCGGGGGTAAATAATGAGGGGTAAATATATAATATACTCTTCATTTAAAATATGATACAATTTATCTGAGAGTAGTCTTATGGCAAGAAGAAAAAAATTTGATATAGTGTCAGTAATATGTATTTTAATCGGGGTTCTGTGTGCGTTTATATTTGCACAACAACCGCCTTCACAAAACACCGCACACAAAGCGTCATACAAATCTGTGCCTATGAAAGAGGGCGATTATGTTAACATGTACTGCAAAGGTATCATTGAATACCAACTACCTGACAGAACACGTGTTGACTGTCTTACAGACGAATACGCAATAGAATACGACTGGGCAAAAAAATGGGCGGAAAGCATAGGACAGGCTATGTACTATTCAAAAATGACAGGCAAAAAACCAGCCGTTGCAATCATTATCCGAGATCCTTACGAGCGTATCTATATAGAACGTATAAAAAAAGCTAACCCTGATATAAAAATTTTTGAGATAAAATCAATAGATTATGTCGAATAAATATTTACTTACCCTCTCATATAAATGGATGAGATATCAGTAATCATGTTGGCAAGAACCATTTTTTAAGATAACATGAGAGCTGGAGATTTATAATTATGAAACTTATCATTTACCTTATTTATTTGTATTTAACTGTTTACACGGTTTATTATGCAGTGCTTGCATATATTGCACAGCGCAGACACAAAAAAGTGCGTGACGATTATGGCAAGAAATACCACAACCTCTGCGTTGTAGTCTATGCCCACAACAATAAGGAAACACTTGAAAACCTGATTAAACAACTCAAAAATCAGAATTATCCGCACCAGAATTACACAATTCAGTTATTATTGGATAACTGCTCTGACAACTCAGAGGTCATGTTCCAGGGCGACCTCAATGTGAACGTTATGAGTATAAACAATGTAGATACAATCGGTCGTGATCAGGCATTTTCGATAATCACAGAAAAATATTCGACAATAAAAGACTTAGATGCATACGTTTTTCTGGATGCAAAATATTATGTCAATGCCGATTTTCTTGAAAAAGTCAACGACTCACTTCAGAAGGATGACGTCATTACGGGCGCACCAACAATTATTTGCAGTGAAGAAATGACTTTGTTGGATAACATAAAATATTCTTACAACTTATACAAAAACAATTTCATCTCTAAGGCAAGAGATCTGTTAGGTCTGAGCAACCTGGTCAATTCGGATATTTTGGCAATGCGCAAATCTGTGCTTGACGAAATAGGTTCGCTTAACTTCAAAAACACAAACGATGAACTTAAATATACAATCGCTTTATCAAACATAGGTGTAAAAACAGGGTTTAATTCAGAACTGAAAATTTATATTCCTATTGATAAATATGATTGCAAAATACCGTCTTTGTCTAAAAGATGCGGTTTGTTCTTCGATAATATACTCAAACTCAAATCAGATAATCTGAATTTCAATGAGCTTATCCTTTCACTGATTTATCCGAACTGTCTAACACTTGCTTTGGGTTATTATTTTGTATTTAATTTTACCTTTAACTATAAATCACTACTGAGCTGTTACGCAGTTGGTGCGGGCATCGCAGTATTTCTTATATCGTTCTGCGTAAGCTTGTTACACGCAAAAGTACATTCTAAAGAACATTTGTACCTGTTCCTTTATCCGTTCTATGTTTTTTGCAAAATAGTTTACAACTTCCCGCCTGTCAGATTTATAAGAAACTGTCTGTTCAAGAGCGGAGAGGTTAAATATACGGAAAAAATGACTGTTCAGGCCTTCGTTTCTGACGGAAACAGATACTTCCCATGCAAACTTGATATCGTATCTGAATCAAACTTTGCAAAGGTTATTTTCATAAACAAAAAGAAAAAATATAAAACAAGAAACCACGTTCGTGTTTGCGATGCTATCAAAGAAATTTCACAAAAACTCGAAAGCTTCGGTTATTCTCTGAGATTATGTCAGTGCTGTAAATACTTTGAAACACACGTTGACGGTTCTGTTAACCAAATCAACGGGTTCTGCAAATATCCGTTCTCTGACAGAAAACCGGGCGACATACTTCCGACAAGAATCTGGAACGCTTGTGACGCTTTCGAAAAGGTTAACATAGTGAACCTGTTTGATGCTATTTCCGCAAAACAGGAAGAAAACAAAGAATGATATCTTCCCCAACAAGTGCTTATATCCATATCCCGTTTTGCAAGAGTAAATGCAAATACTGCTCGTTTGTGTCCTTCGAAAATCAGGACAAAAAAACAGGTTATATCTTTTCACTGCTCAAAGAAATTGATCACTACTACAACACTAACCCGCTTAAAACCCTCTATATAGGCGGAGGAACCCCCTCTGTTGTTGAAGTGGAATACCTGAAAAAAATAATCAACAAACTCAGGTTTGAACCTGATGCGGAAATAACAATAGAAGTGAACCCCAACGACGTTACACCCGAATATATGTCAGAACTGAAATCTCTCGGGTTTAACAGGCTAAGTATGGGCGCTCAGACCTTTGACGATAATATTCTCAAAATTATAGGGCGCAGGCATAACTCTGACGAAATTTATAAAGCCGTTGAAACCGCAAAATCAGCAGGGTTTGAAAACATCAGCCTTGACCTTATCTACGGTCTGCCAACCCAAACCGTTGACGGGTTCAGGCATGACTTAGAAGAGATTATAAAACTCGATACTCATCATATCTCACTTTACGGGCTGAAAATAGAAGAGGGATGTTATTTTTATAACCATCTGCCCGACAATATCCCTGACGACGATACTCAGGCTGACATGTATCTGCTTGCGGGCGAATTGACCACTAAAAACGGTTATGAACACTATGAAATAAGTAATTATTCCAAAAAAGGGTTCCGCTCAAAACACAACACAAACTACTGGAAATGCGGTGAATACTATGGGTTTGGACTATCTGCACACGGTTACGTTGACGGAATACGGTACGCTAACCCGTCTGTTTTGGAAGAATATCTTGCATCCCCTCTATATCGTGAATACGGTAAGTTTCTCACAAAACAGGAAATGCTTGAAGAAAAAATCTTCCTCGGACTAAGACTCGCTGAAGGGATAGATATCAGCGAAATTAATGAAAACTTCGGGACAGATTTTGATGAAAAATACAAAAATGTCATAAAAAAATACACTGAAAGCGGACACCTTATCAAAACAGAGAGCGGATACAAATTTTCTGACGACAGGGAAAATAACGGGTTTCTTCTGAGTAATATCATTCTTTCCGAATTTATATAATTGGCTTTTCTTCAGATTTTATTCTATAATTTAGGTATGAAGAAAATATTTTTGACTATGGGGTTATGTGTGGTTCTATCTCTCGGGGCGCTTGCTCAGGAGACAGAAGTCGTGACTATTGACATGCCTAACCCGACAGAAGAAATCAATTCGTCCTTCTCTGACATCAAAGATACAAACCCAAAAACTCACCGAATTAAATTCCCGGGGGTAAATAAAGGGGTAAATTCCGGGGTAAATGCAAAGGCAAATAAAGAAACTATTAATAAAAATGAAAAGAAAGAGGCAGAAACCCCGAAAGGTTCTTTCAAGGACAGGTTTAATTCTGACGATAAATTAATTAAACAGATAAACGAAGAATCTAAAAACGAAACCACAAAAAAGAAAAACAGCACTTCCGAAAAGGTTCAGAAACCCCCAAAAACCGAAACTGTAACTCAACCGAAACAGGAAGAAAAAACAGTAAAGAAAGAACCAAAAAAGAAATTAAAAGAGGATAAAAAGACTGTTGAAACAAAACAGGAGCCGGAAGAAAACGTTCATACCACCCAACCTGCGGAAAAAGTTTTAAAGCAGGAAGAAAAAGAGAAAGAAAAGGAGGCTCAAAAAGAGCTTGAACGTCAGCAATACCGTGAATTAGAGGCTTTGACAATTCAGTATAAACAGGCTATAGCGCTCTATAACGACAACAATTTAGACGAGTCTCTAGCCGTTTTTTCACAGATACCTGATGATAAAAGACCGGCAGAAGCATGGCTTTTGATGGGTAATATCCTTATGGACAAAGGTAAAAAAGATGAAGCAGTCTTTATGTACGGCAGAGCTATAATCACAGATTCAAAGTATTATAAAGCATATTATAACCTTGGAAATATTTATCTTGATGATGAAAAAGTCAATATGGCAATAGAACAGTTTAAAACAGCTGCAAAATATGCCCCGAATAATGCTTATGTATTCTATAATTTAGGCTGCGCATACATAAAAGCAGGCGAGCTGAAAAAAGCCAAAACTGCTTTTATCAGAGCCGTTGAGCTGAACAACACGGTTGCCGATTTTCATTATAATCTTGCTTATGTCTACAAGAAATTAGGCAAGGAAAAACTTGCAAAAACATATCTCGATAACTATAACAAAATTACAGGCGAAATATAGATGGAATAGATATCTTCGCCCATGCCTGCAAAGAATGTAAAATAATCATGTTTTTGGTAAGATAAACTTGTATGGGATTAAAGATTTAATCGGAGTAAAATTTATATGGAACAAGTAGATATATTCTCGGTGTTCAAACTGTGTGGAGGGCTTGCGTTCTTCCTTTATGGTATTAGTTTGATGTCATCGGGATTGGAAAAAGTAGCAGGGGGAAGACTGGAATCTTTATTAAAGAAAATGACTTCTAACCCTATAAAAGGTTTTATGATGGGTGCGGGTATTACTGCGGTAATTCAGTCGTCATCAGCCGTAACGGTTATGTTAGTCGGTTTGGTTAACTCAGGGATTATGGATTTATCCCAAACCGTGAGTGTTATTATCGGTGCAAACCTTGGTACAACAATTACTGCCTGGATTTTAAGTTTGGCAAGTTTAAACGGAACTGCAAGTTTTGTGTTAAAATTCCTTCAACCGGCAAACTTTACACCGATATTAGCATTAATTGGTATAATTTTGATTATGGTAGCAAAATCAGGCCGAAGAAAAAATATCGGTGCAATTCTTATGGGTTTTGCTATTTTAATGTTTGGTATGGAAGTTATGTCGGGGGCAATGGCTCCTTTAAAAGATATGCCTGAATTTAATAATGCAATGATAGCATTTTCTAATCCGATTTTAGGTTTTATTGTCGGTCTAATACTTACAATGATTATTCAATCATCATCGGCTTCTATTGGTATTTTGCAGGCTTTGACTCTTACAGCATCTGTTCCTGTCGGTGTTGCTATCCCTATTATTTTTGGTCAGCATATGGGATCTTGTATCTCCGCTGTTTTTGCAAGTATCGGAGTTACTACTAACGCAAAACGTGTTGCAGGGATACACGTTATTTATAATATTATCAGTGTAGGTACATGTTTACCGTTGTTTATGATTTTACAGGCGGTATTTAATTTTGCTTTTTTGAAATCAGACATTTCACCTGTTCAGATAGCGTTGTTTCATACGGCATATAATATTTTCACGGCATTCTTGTTACTCCCGTTTGCTAAATTTATTGAAAGACTTGCTATCAAGTTTATTCCGGATAAAGAAGATGAACATAAAGTCTTCCTGGACGAAAGACTTTTACTTTCACCAAACCTTGCTATCGCAGAAGCTCATAATAAAACAATAAAAATGGCATCAAGAGTTGAAAGTAATGTTATATATGCGACAAAATTACTCAAACGTTTTGAATCTAAAAAAGCAGAAGTTATCGGGATAAACGAGAAAAAAATTGACCGTTATGAAGATAAACTTGAAAACTTTTTGATAAAAGTATCAGGTCGCGAATTACCTGAAGATTTAACTGCTTCAGTAGGCAGATTATTGTTGAATATCGGTGATTTTGAAAGAATCGGAGATCACGCAATGTCTATTCTTCATGTTGCCGAAAAAATGCATGAAAAGAATTTGAAATTTTCAGAACCTGCAGTTGCTGATATAAAGGTAATTGTTTATGCGGTTTTAGACGTTATGAGAATGGCAAAAACCGCTTATGAAAATTCCGATAATGTTCTTGCACTGGATATAGAACCGTTAGAACAGGTGGTTGACAGACTGATAAGAAAAGCTAAAAAACGTCATATTAAACGTTTACAAGATGGCGAATGTACTGTCGAATTAGATATTATGTTGACAGATTTGTTTAACGATTTGGAAAGAATTTCCGACCATTGTTCAAACATAGCAACATCAATTCTTCAGGCTCAGGATACATCAGTTGACAGACACGAACTTGTTAACAGATTACGTGCGGCAGATAATACAGCCTTCAGTCAGAAATATGACGAATTTAAAGCTAAATATCCACTCGTTGAAGTCTAGGGGGGTAAATAAAGGAGTAAATAGAGAAATAACTAAAAAAGGTCTTATGATAAGACCTTTTTTTACTATTAAAAATCTCTATACATTTACCCCTATATATTTACCCCGGTTCCTTTACCTTTATTTGCAGCTATCATAGGAAACTTTTTCTGTATAGTATTCAGAATATAGGCTATGCAACGAACTTCGTTAGGGGCTTTGACTTCATACGCATCTTTTTCACCTTTAACCTCTGTTTTGACGCTCAATACAGACATCAATTCTTCAAAATCAGCCTGTGGGTTTTCCTTTGTTTCTGACGGTTTTAATATATTAATTTCAACCGTATCTTCAGAAGTACCTATCTTTTGTGCTGTCAGACTAAGTCTTTCTTCCAGTTCTTTAGGAACATTTCGTTTATCGCCATTGATTTTTAGCGCAGCAGTATAGTTTATGTTGTTGATTCCTGAAATTTTCATCATCTCTCCTTACGGTAAATTTTGACTATTGTAATACAAACAGGTAGAATATACAAATTTTGTAGCATTTGTTTACAAATTCTGTTAATGATTTATCATAAGAACCCCACATTTTATGCTAATATATTACTATGACAAATGAAGTTATTACTACAAAAGAGAATAAGCCTGAACGTAAAAAATACGTTCTCAAAAAACGGGGGGGCAAAAGTGGTAGTATAACCTACAAGGTTGACTATGAGAAAGAACTAAATGATGCCCAGTTAGAGGCTGTAAAAGTCAAAGACGGAGCTGTTCTCGTTATAGCAGGCGCAGGTTCGGGCAAAACCAAAACTCTCACTTACCGTGTGGCAAGACTTATAGAAGACGGGGTCAGACCCGAAAATATTCTGCTTTTGACGTTTACAAGAAAAGCCTCTGCCGAAATGCTCAACAGAGCGACTGCCGTTCTTGACGACAGATGCGAAAACGTTGCAGGAGGTACTTTCCACTCTTTTGCAAATATGATTTTGAGAAAATATTCCAAAATATTAGGGCTGAAAAACAATTTTACGATTATGGACAGCGCAGATGCAGAAGATGTAATTAACCACATTACAGCAAAACTCTATCCGAAGAAAGAAAAAAGATTTCCGAAAAAAAGTACAATTTTAGAAATCTATTCAAAGAGTGTAAACAAAGAAATTCCGACTAAAAAGGTTATCGAAACAGAGTTTTCACAGTTTGAACACTGCACCGAACAGATAATAGAAATACACAAGGCTTACGTAAACTACAAACGCGAAAACTCACTTTTTGACTATGACGATTTGCTATTATATCTTAAGTTTTTGATGGAAGATAACGAAAATATCCGCAAAAAATTATCTAACCAATACAAATACATTCTTGTTGACGAGTATCAGGACACAAACACCTTACAGGCAGACATTGTCAAACTTCTTGCCTCTGAGCACAACAACGTTATGGCAGTAGGCGATGATGCTCAAAGTATTTATTCCTTCAGAGGTGCTAACTACCGCAATATAATGGACTTTCCGAAATTATTCGATAATGTCAAAATAATAAAATTAGAACAAAATTATCGCAGCACTCAGCCTATTTTGAACCTGACAAATAAGATTATTGCTCAGGCAAAAGAAAAATACACAAAAACCCTTTTCTCTGATATTAAATCAGACATCATGCCTGCACTGATTTGCGCTAAGGACTCACAAATGGAAGCTGATTTTATCTGTCAAAGGGTGTTAGAGTTACTTGACGAAGATGTTAATCTGTCTGATATCTGCGTACTTGCACGTAATTCAAGAATGTCTTTTAACCTCGAAATTGAACTTTCAAAACGAGGGATACCTTTCCAGAAGTTTGGGGGCCCAAAGTTCATGGAGACGGCACATATCAAAGATATCGTTGCGCATTTAAGAGTAATTTTAAACCCGGATGATGAAGTAAGTTTAGGTAGAATTCTACTTTTATTAAAAGGAGTAGGAGCACAAACCGCGAACTCAATTATCCCGATAATTAAGTCAGAGCATGAGTTTGATATTAAGCTGCTTCCGTCCGATTTATTAAAGAAAAAAGAGAAAAGTTTTAAGCCGTTGTTTGATGTTATCAAAAAAGAAATTGTTTCTCCAAAATCTTTGCAGGATATTGTAGAGGATATCATAAATTATTATCGCCCGATATTAAAAGAGAAGTATGATGATTATAAAAAAAGAGAAAAAGATTTAGAACATTTTCTGTATTTATCAACCCAATACAGCAAGCTGTCAGACTTTTTGAGCGATTTGGCACTTGAACCGCCTGACAGAAGTGTTGAGGGAATGTATCAGAAGAATATTAAAGACGAATGTCTGACAATCTCGACAATACATTCCGCAAAAGGTTTAGAGTGGGATAGCGTGTTTATCATAGGTGCCGTTGACGGAAGATTCCCATCTGCATATTCCTTCAACTCACCTGAAGAAATGGACGAGGAACTCCGTCTTATGTATGTTGCCGCAACCCGTGCAAAAAATAATCTCTACATAACCTACCCTGTCAATATGTACGATTATTCAATGAATATGGTGCTTTCAAAACCGTCAAGATTTTTAGACGATATCGACGAAGACACTCTGGAATCCTGGGATATAACAGAAGAGGGGTAAATATAGTATTTTTAAATATGCAATAAAACAAGGATAACCACGTAATTTAGCAGAGTTCCCATATTGGTCGATCTTTTATTTGTAAACATTTATTCACATATAGGGCAATTTTTTATCTTCACGTGATTTCACATGTATGCCAAGGAGGTAATGTATGTACATAAGTCCGTCATTTGCGGTAAATGCTTACAACAGAACAAATACTCAAAACCGACCTCAGTCTTTGGGCGTATCATGCCCGAAGTATTCTAACTTGGCGCCTTTATCGAGAGATACCGTCAGCTTTACAAGCGGTTTACAAGATATGGAAGATGTCTCTAACGGTATTAATCTTAAGACCGCAAAATTATTATATAATGATGTACAACCTGCACAAAAATATTTAAACAGACAAATAGACAGAATTCTTGGCGACCTGGTAAGACCTGAACATGGCACAGGTTCTCTTTCAAAACCTATTGAAATAATAAGAAAAAGAGCAAAACTTCCTGAATCTATTGTTGAAAAATCAGCAACAAGATCACTTCATTCTTATGATGAAGTTAAGTACGGTCTGACTGACCTTGCAGGTGCTAAAATCGTTATGGCTGATACCTCAAAAGAGGCTGTAGATAAAGTTATCGGCAGATTAACAGAGGCTGTCGAAAACGGTAAATTAAAAATTCTTGAAATCGAAAACTACAGACCTGATCCTGAAATCAATAACGCTGGTGAAGTTGTAAGAACCTTTGATTATTCATCACCTTTAGCATTGAAGAACCTTAAAAAAGCCTGTGATGACAAATCTGATACCAGCATCAGAAAAGTTGATGAAGACAGACCGTCAGGTTATATGGCTATCCATTTACTTGTACAGTTACCGGGTGGTTTCACTGGCGAAATTCAGATTATCGGTAACGAAATGGAAAGACTTAAAGATGTTGAAGATATGTGCTTTAAAGTCAAGAATGGAAAACATCTGCCTAAGAAATACGCATCAGTAGAAAAGATGCTTAGTCCGATTGCAAACAAAGATGATGTCGTTCTCAGAAAAGAATACAGCAAGTACACAAGAAAAGCTTATTTATATCAGAGAGATTTAGAACAGAACAGGAATAAACGCAAAAAACAGGATACACAGGAATTCTTACACATTCCTGATTATTTACCTGAAGCATTAGACTTCAATAACGTTGCAAAAGAGATTGCAAGATGTAACGGCAGAGCAAAGAAACACAATCATTCTAATGATTAGTCTTTATGACTGTTCTATTTACCCCCTATTTACCCCCTATTTACCTGACAGAATTATGGTAAAATCGCTGTTGCCTACACAATAATATTTCATCGGGTCATATACGTATTGGGTATTTCTTATTGCAGGAACTTTTTCCTGTAATGATTTATAGAACGAGTTTGAAACATTATTGTTGTGTGCAATAAACTGAGTATGCGGCAGACCTGCTATCTGAAGCATATTAACGGTATAACCGAGATTATTAAGCTGAGTTTTCAGTGCATTTGCAACTGCTGCTTCGCTTGGGGTGTACATAATACCGCCAATTAAATGAGTATTGCTGTCAACATAATTTTCTTCTCTGTAAATAAGTCTGTTTACAACATCCTGAACCTTATCAGGATCTAATATCCAGTAACTTATCCCTCCTCTTGAATTAGGTGCACCCGGAAGCATTGCTATTTGAACGCTGTTTTCATCAAACCCTTTTGCAAGTGCAGCCAGTTGAGATAATTCATACACAGACATATCTGTTTTTATGTATTTTTTTGAGATATTAACTATTTCAGGTATTTTTGAAATTGTCTGAGGGCTTTGTAATCTTTCTAAAAATCCTCTCAGGAACCATTGTTGTCTTCTTGTTCTGCCGATATCGCCGAGAGCGTCGTGTCTGAATCTCAGGTAACCGACTGCCTCCTGACCTGACAAAACATGTGTACCTTTATCAAGGTTGATGTGTAATTTTCCTGTGAAATCGTCATATTTCATACGTTGTTCAACATAGATAGGAATACCGCCAAGTGCGTCTATAACCTCTTTTACACCTTCATCGTGGACACATATATATCTGTTAATTTTGATACCCAGAGTATCTTCAATAGTTTTCTTAGCCGTATCAATACCGCCGTAAGCGTGAGCCGCATTGATTTTATCAACACCATGATTTCCCGCAATATAAACTTTACTGTCACGCGGAATAGATATCGCATTAACCGAATGTGTTGCAGGATCAACATTCAGCACAATAATAGTGTCAGAACGTGTACCCTTCCACTGGTCTGTTCCCGCACCGTTTGAGTCAACACCTAACAGCAGAATGTTTTGTTGTCTGCCGAAAATTGACCAACTGCTTGATGAGCGGGTATGCGATTTTATTACATTACCTATTGCTAAAATTTGTTTTGTGATAAGAGAATCTTCCCCGAAAAGACTGATAACAAGAGTATCATTCTGAACAAACCAAAGTCCGAAAATCAGAACACAGCAAACTCCCAAAACGAATGTCAATAAAGATTTGGCAAAGTTTGAAGCATCCTCTTTTTCTTCTCTTATATGTCTTAAGAACTCGGTGTATTCTTGTTCATCACGAGTTGTTCTTCGTTGTCGCATATTATTCATAAATTTAGTTTCTCTCCAACAAAATATATCATACCACAAGCAAAATCAGGTTAGAACAATTTATGCCCAAACATCATACTATAAGACTATAATTTGTATCTGTCCCCTGCTGTTTGTTCTATTCGGCCGTTTAATTCCAAAGTGGTAAGATATGTAAGTAAATCATTTACCTCTATCCCCGTCATCTGCTGAATTTCGTCAAAACTCTTCGGTTCAACTTCAAGCGCGTGAATAATTTTTTGTTCGTCCTCTGACAAATTATTCATATCGGGTTTTTCCCCGAATAAGGACATTTGTTTGTTTACAGTCCAGTTAAGCGCATTAAGAATATCCTCTGATTCGGTAATTATATGCGCTCCGGTTTTTATCATTTTGTATATTCCTGCTGTATTAGGGTTAGTAATCAACCCCGGAATACACATCAATTCTCTTCCCTGCTCTAAGGTAAGGTTAGCCGTAATCAGAGCACCGCTTCTGAGCGCAGCTTCAACGACTAATGTCCCATAAGACAGACCTGATACAATTCTGTTTCTCTGCGGAAATCTGAAAGGCAGCGGCTCAAAGGTTGGGAAACATTCACTCATAACAACCCCTCTGCCGTTCACTATTTCATCACAAAGCACTTTATTTGAAGATGGATAAAGATTATCTATACCGCCCCCGATTACACCTATTGTTTTAAGCCCGTTATCAAGAGCAAACCTGTGTGCAGCAGTATCAGCACCCGTTGCCAGACCCGAAACCACACACAAATCGGTTCCGGCCAAACCTGACATAACTTTTCTAAGCGCATCATTTGCGTTTCTTGTCATTCTTCTTGAACCGACGATTGCTATTGTTCTTTCCAGATTACAGACCGAAAAATCGCCTTTGTAGTACAAAACTGCAGGCGGATCAGATATATTCTTCAGCATATAAGGGTAACTATTGTCTTCAAAGGTAAGAACTTTCAGTCCTCTGTCGATAACAGAATTATAGATTTCATCAACCTTTAAACTATCCCTTATTTTTAAAAACTTATCGACTTTCTTTTTGTAATATCCGGAAGTTTTCGCGCTGAACTCTATAAGCTCATTTACCCCTGCCTCATAGGCAGACTGAATATCCCCGAAATATTCGTACAGTGCAAGAATAAACTTTGAATCAAATTCTTCGACGGATGAAAAACCTACCCAATATTTTTTAAGTATTTCTGACTTAAGCAGTGTTTCATTTTCCATTTATTTAAGTTTACCTTTTATTCTGTTGATTAATTCGTTGACATTATTTCTTTCTTCATCAGGCACATCAAGTTTAATATAATCTTCAAAAAACTCTATTGCGTCTTCATAATCTTCTCTTGCAAGGAAAAGAACGCCAAGTTTCTTGTACGGCATAGCAAACTTTGTATTGACAGCTGTTGCTTTCAGATAATTAGAAATCGCCTTATCAACTTCATTATTTGCCTCGTAAGCCTGAGCCAGGTAATAGTATAAAAATTCGTTATCCTCTTTGTATTCAATTACGTTTTCAAAGTTTGAAATAGCATCTTCATAGTTTCCCAATTCAAACATTACTCTGCCCATATCATAGTAGGCATCATAGTTTTCAGGTTGAGCATCAAGAATTTTTTCCAATTCTGTAATCGCCATATCATAACGGGAATCTTCTATGTAAACTCTTGCAAGCAGGTGTGCTATAACGTAATTATCCTCTATTTCATAACTTCCGCGCTCAAGAACCCCTATTGCACCTGACAGATCTCCTGCTTTGTAGTACAAATCAGAAAGATTTATATATGTCTGAGGAATAAGCGGGTTTAATTTTATAGATTTTGTATAAGATTTTTCAGCCTGTTCAAAATTCCCAAGTTTAGAATATGCCAAACCCATATTGTTGTATATTTCAGCATTATCTTCTTCGTGCTCTAAGATATTGCTGAAAATATCAATGGCCTCTTGGTATTGACCTTTTTTATAGCACTCAATGGCATTATCTAAATTATTTTCAATTTTCCATTTTCCATTTTCCATTTAGAATACTTACCCCTGTCATTTACCCCTGTCATTTGCCCCTGTCATTTAGAAGCCTGCTTTTTCGCTTGAAACACCTGCCTGATGGATAACTGTTCTTACGTTACCTTCTGCCTGGAAGTTTTTAGGGTCTAAAATCACTTTTATTTTATCTGCCGTAATTTCTTTTTCGTTTTCTTTAATAGTTGAACGGCCTATCATGAACACTTCTTTAGGTTTGTTTGTAACCTTATCAGGATATGCAACAACCTTCGGACCTTTTGCGAAATAAGAATCGTACCATGCTCTTACGTTACCGTTACCGATAAATATACCTTGTTTTCTGTTATATTGCTGATAGTTTGCTTTCAGAACAAATTCTTTACCGTTATCGAGAACCGTTGTAGTAACGGCATCACCCATAGAAGTCATTTCTTCACCCGCAACATCATAGATAAAGTGGTTAGCAGATGCGTGGTGTTTAGACTGGTCTATTCTTGCTCTGCCAATAAGGTCAATTCTCTTCAAATCGCCCTTGTCGTTGGTATGGATAACAGCCTTATCTGAGTATGCGTTTATATCTTTGTATTTTATTGCAACAGATCCCGTTGCCGTCATTACATTTGTTCTTACATCATATTCCTGTTCATCAGCGTTGATAACCGCAACAGGTGTTTGACCTTCAGTTACGATAGTTTGAGTATCGCCTTCCGCTTTAATTACTTTATTCAGAAGAGAGAATTTAAGAATATTTGCTTTTACTTCTCTTTTCTTATTATTTTTTATTTCATAAGCATAAGGTTTATCATAGAAGGTTGCCGTATGTAACTTGCTGTTCTTTACTGTTACATCAGCTTTATCCCCAATGAGGTTTATGTCGCCGTATTTAACTTTTACATCACCGTCAAACTTAATCTTGCTGTCGGTTTCAGAGAAGGTTTGAGTCTTTGATTCAATAATCAAATCTTCCGCAATAACTCCGATTGCGCCTAAACATATTACTAACAGTGACATTATTATTAAAAATTTCTTCTTATTCATCTTTTTCCCTTTTCTTAATCGTAAACCTTAGAACTTGTATGACCTATTATTCTGAATCTTGAGTATTCAGAATCAATTACAGCTTTTTCAGCAGTTGCCATAAAAGAATGTTTCTTATTGATTATAACATTTCCTTCAACATTTAACACCTTTGTTTTTATTTCGTAAGTTATTTTGTCGGCTTTAAGAGAAGTATCATCCTTCAAAACGACAAAAACATTTTCGTAAAGAATTATTTCCTGAGTTTCTTCATTGTAAATACCTTTTGATGCCTCAAAACTCATTTCTACCTGATTATCTTTATAAAAATTCCCTACAACGTTATTGAGATTGGCAATTTTGTGATCGCTGTTGTATTTACCCGTTTCGCCGAAGATTTCCCAGAACTTTTGTCCGTCCTTTGTTTCGGTCAAAATCATACTGGAAACCTGTAATTCCTGACGGTCAACCCCGGAACGAAGGGCATTTCTGTTAAAATTCGTCGTAATGATACCGGCAGTAATAAATGCCCACATCAAAATCATTACTATAATTACTGCAACCACAAAATATGTACGTTCGCGCTTGCTCATTTTTTCCCAGCGCTTTTTCGCTTTTTCCCAATACACATTTGCTTTTGATAACAGATTCTGTACGAATTTATCTATAATTTCCATATTCACATATTAACACATAAATAGTGAATGGTGAATATATAATTTACTCTTTAATTTATATAGTATAATTATATAGATACCAAAGACAGGGAGAGTATATGGATAAATTTTTTAACAAGATTATAGAAAACAAAGCAGCATTTTGGATTGTTTTCGGAGTAATTATTCTGGTCAGCCTTGGTTTAAGACTGACACTGATTGAGTTTCCGCTATGGTATGACGAAGGCTGTTCTATTGCAGCTGCAATAAAATCGTTCCCTGCAGGAATAACAGATTACCTGTGGAACCACGATTTAATGCATACACCGTTTTATTTCTATATTTTGCATTACATTATGCAATTCTTCGGGGATAGCGTTGTTGTTCTGAGAGTATCCTCTCTTCTTGTGTCCATGGCTCTTTTACCTATCACATACATTGTGACAGAAAAACTTTCCTCTAAGAAAATCGCTCTGTTTGCAATGCTTTTGATGGGGATAAATACCTTTCAGGTTTTGTATTCAATAGAAATACGTATGTACCCTTATGTAATTCTGTTGTCATTGTTATCAATAAACTACCTTATTGACTACGACAGAAACGGGGATAAAGCATCACTGATAAAACTCGGTATTGTTAACTTCCTCAACCCTTATTTCCTGACTGGTTCCATTGTTTTTGTAATTGCACAGTTTATTATTTATTCATCATATCTTGACTTCAAACACGCAGATTCAAAAAAGATTAGCAATTACGTAATCTCTAACCTGTTCGTGTTCCTTGGGTTCATACCTTACTTGGTTTTAATCATTCATTACGGGATAGTCAGAAGTCATTTTTTGGTGACGGACATCAGTCCTCTTACCCAAATAAATTTCTGGGGACTTCTTCAAAACCTTGTATCCTGTGACCCGGGACATATTCATGAAACAAGATTTGAAGCTTTCAAAGACTGCTGGCAGACATATTTTCTTGTCTTTGCCCCAATGATTATGATGGCAGTCGGTCTGCTTAAGAGTTTAACCGATAAAGAAAGACTTAACAGGGTTATTCTCGGAATAATTGCTCTGTGTTTTATAGTTTTTGTTTTTCTTTCTAACGTTGCTCTTGTAGCATTTACGGGCAGATACCTGATTTATATAACACCATTTATCTTTATTCTGGCAGCAATCGGTCTTGGCAAATTTAACAAATATATCGTTTTGCTCTTAACCCTGTTATACACAACAGGCTGTATTTACGGGCTGTTTTCAACCTATAAAATGTATCGTGATATCGCGGAATTTTCACTCAAATCGCCTGCCGATTTCTGTAAAAATAATTATCCTGGTAAACAAAATCTTGTTATTATGCCGTTTGCATCATCTGTATCGTTCTACTATTTTCAGGGTGAAGATATGCCAAGAGTCATGCCGATAGAGCTTTTACACATGATAAGAGATCCCGAAAACAAATTTATATATGATGATGAACAAATACAGGCGTTCAAAACGGGTGATAAAGCCAAAATCTTCCAAAACATCATAACAGGGGATAAATACATTTCCAAAAACTTTGCGGAATATATGGACAGTTATCTTAAGACCGTTCCGAAAGGCGGTTACATAATCTGGATAGTATATTATACCGATAACTACGCTATCAAACGACCTGAAGAGGTTAAAAGATTATACAGCGATTATAACTTCACAAAAGAAAATGCCTCAACAGGTATGCTTTCTAAGTTTGACCTTGACCTTATCGCGATGCTGTCGCAAAGGGCAGAATTCGTAAGAAAAGACAGAGATGCCTCTAACCAGTTCTTCGTTTTCAGAAAAAGATAACCAGGGGAAGAATAAATGAAGATAGATAATTTTAAGGTAGAAGACTGGTTTAATGAGTATGAAAAATTGTCAAAATACGATATGGCAGATACTTGTGTTGAAAGTCTTTCCATTAACGGGTTATTTGATATTGTCGGAAACAGAGAAGAACACTTATCCCAAATAATGAACAGAAAACTGAATTACGGGGATATTCAGGGAAGTGAAAGATTACATCGTGCAATTCGCACTATGTATATATCAAATAATTTACCCCCGCTCACTGTTACCCATGGCGCTATCGGGGCAAATAACCTTGTTATGAAATCAGTTATCGAAAAAGGGGATAAGGTCGTTTCAATTATTCCAACCTACCAGCAGCATTACTCTATCCCGAAATCACTCGGAGCAGATGTGCATACTGTTTTCCTGAAAGAGAAAAACAACTGGCTGCCCGATTTAGACGAACTGAAAGAGGTTGTAGGAAACAATACAAAACTGATTTGTATGAATAACCCGAATAACCCGACAGGTTCAGTCATGCCTGAACAAACCCTGAATGAAATTACTAAAATAGCAGAGATAAACGGAAGTTATATTCTGTGCGATGAGGTGTACAGAGGGTTAGAACACAACGGACAAATTTCAAAATCAATTATTGAAATTTACGATAAGGGAATTTCAACAGGAAGTATGTCGAAACTGTTTTCACTTGCAGGTCTGAGATTAGGCTGGATAGCCGCACCAAAAGAGGTTATGGATAAAATTATTATTCACAGAGAATACGATACAATTAGCATCAGTATTCTTGATGATTTTTTTGGGGCCCTTGCAATAGAAAACAAAGAAAAAATTATAAACCGAAACCTCACAAAAATATTAGAAGGCAAAAAAATATTATCCGACTGGATAACTTCCGAACCAAAAATCAGCTGGATTGAACCGACAGGCGGAACAACAGCACTTCTTAAATATGATTTGGATATAAACTCTGTTGATTTATGTAAAAAACTGCTGAAGGACACAGGCGTTTTGTTTCTTCCGGGTTCAACCCTTGAAATGGAGGGATATTTAAGGGTAGGATACTGCAGTGATATTTCAAAACTTGAAAAAGGCTTAAATATCTTCTCAGACTGGCTAAAAAGTAAATGATAAGATTGTTTACTGATTATTGAGTTTTACTTCTGAAGAATTATTTACCCCTTTAATTCCCAGGTAGTGCCTTCTTTAGAGTCTTTGAGAATAACACCTTTTTCATCAAGTGCAATTCTGATTTTGTCGGCTAAATCCCAGTTTTTCTCTGTTCTTGCTTTCTTTCTGTCTTCAATAAGCTCTTCCATTGAAGCGTAAGATTTACCTATTTTTTCGTTTACCCCTGAGATAACTTCTTTCAGCTCGTCTTCCGAAAGTGTTGCCTTTTCAAAAGTAAAACCTAAAGTTGTAGCGAGTTTGTAAAGCGTAGTATATGCACCCTCAACTTCCTTATTCGATTTTGTAACCAAATCAAACAATACTGCCAGAGCCTTTGATGTGTTTAAATCTTCGTCCATTGCCTCAACAAATTCTTTATATTCAGATGTTGTAGTAATATCCAAACCTTCATCAACCTTACCCTGAGTATTAACCAAACGTTTTACCCCTGCCTGTGCTGACTGAAGTGCTTCATCCGAAAATTCTACAGGCATTCTGTAATGGTTAGTAAGGATAAAGAATCTTATTGTATTTGCATCATAATTCTTCAACATATCGTCAATAGTAAGGAAATTACCCAATGATTTTGACATTTTTTCCTTGTTAATGGTTACAAAACCGTTATGAAGCCAATAATTAACAAACTTACAGCCGTTTGCACATTCTGACTGAGCTATTTCGTTTTCATGGTGAGGGAAAATCAAATCAGCTCCGCCTGCGTGAATATCAATAGTTTTACCTAAATATTTTCTGCTCATTGCAGAACATTCAATATGCCAGCCCGGACGACCTACTCCCCAAGGCGAATTGTATCCGAATTTTTCGTCTTTCTTCCAGAGAGCAAAATCGAGAGGATCTTCTTTCTGTTCTCCGACTTCTATTCTTGCACCGCTTTCCAATTTATCAATAGGTTGTTTTGAAAGCATGCCGTAATTAGAGAATTTCTTAACCCTGAAATAAACATCCCCGCCTGCTTCATAGGCATAACCTTTTGCAATCAAATCTTTTACAATAGAAATCATTTCGCCTAAAGTCTTTGTTGCAAACGGCTCAATATCAGGGGATAAATTATTAAGCTTTTTCATGGAATTGGTAAATTGACGATACCAATATTGAGAAACTTCCTCAGGAGTCTTACCCTCTTTTTCGGCTTTTTTAAGAATTTTATCGTCAACATCGGTAACATTACGGCAATATGTAACATCATACCCTTTGAATTTAAGATATCTGTATAAAACATCCCAAGTAATATAACATCTTGCATGACCGAGGTGCGCAAAATCATATACCGTAGGCCCGCATACATACATTTTAACCTTGTTCTCTTCTATCGTCTTAAATTCTTCTAACTTGTTTGAGTATGAATTAAATAATTTCATTTTCTTATCCTTAATCTGTTGTAATCTATGCAATAATCATAAACCGAACAGGGATAAATGTATATAAAAAAATTAAATAAAAACAGAATTAATAAAATTACGCATTAAATTCTAATTTCATAGTGCTTCTGTTATATTGCCATTTATCCGTCAATCTGTACACGCAGAAGGATGAACCTTCATCGTGTTTATCAAGCCATCTCATATTATCCGTGCAGTCGCTCATTTCTTGTCCGTTGCCGTTTGTTATAGCGATATGTCCGTCAAGACCTTCTTTTTCATACACAATAATATATCCGGCAGGAAGACTTTTTAACTGAGATGCGTTTACCTTGACCTTTTCAAACCTTTCGGGATGCTCATTAAAATACGAAGTTGCCTCATACGCACTTCCCTTCGGCATATCAGCGTAATCATTTATTACACCTGCAGCCCACAGAGCGTGTTTAACCCCTGTATAACATGCAGATGCAACGTTCATTTCTTCTGCAACCTTCTTTGAATATTTAGCAAGACAGATATCAATTTGTCTTGCATTTTTAGGGTTTATACCTTTGTTTTCTTCTACCTGATAAGTAGGTGCAAAAGTGCTCAGCCAGAAATGAGCAAGATTGTTACCTACACTGCTTTTCACATAATCCGGAATTTTGTGTATATCACCGATTGGTGTCGTATCCACAAGAGTTTTTTGCCTCGGGACAGGCATCACACATGGCTTATTAACAGCACAGCTGACCGGCTGACATATATATGTCTGCTGTATTCCCCTAACTTGCTGACTGTTTATCGCTGACTGTGGTCCCGGCATAATCATCCTTGTGTATATATAATACAAGTTATTTATACACAAATAATTGCCCGCAATCTTAATTTATATTAAGAAATGACTATTTACCCTGAGCTGCCGCACCTGATACAATTTCTATCAACTCGTTTGTAATTGCACCCTGACGTTCTTTGTTATATGCAACAGTTAAATCATAAATCATTTGTTCAGCATTATTCGATGCAGCTGACATAGCAGTCATTCTTGAAGCCAATTCACTTGCCGAAGCTTCTAAGACTGCCTGGAAGATTTCATTTGTAATATACATCGGAACAATTTTTGACAAAATTGCTTTTGTACTTGGTGTAAATTCCATCAATGCATCAAGTTTTGGAGTATCGTCATGTTCTATTTCAATCGGTAAAACTTCCCAATGTTGAACCGAATAAGACATCATATTATTGAATCTTGTTGTAATAATTTCAATTTTATCAATAATGCCGTTAACATAATCCTCGGCAATATCTTCTGCCACGATATTAGCACCTGTAGAATTAGGTTTATCCATAACAGCTGTATATGTTTTAACAACATCAGCGTCAGGTTTATTTTGAAGAACAGAAATGCCTTTTTGCCCGATAACATACAATTTTGTTTCGATACCTTTGGTTTTATTATCTTCAATACGTTTTTGAACGGTTCTTAAAATATTTGCATTGTATGCACCCGCCAAACCTTTGTTTGAAGTAACAACGACAAGTCCTTCTGTTTTTAACTTACGTCTTGTCAAAAGTTCAGGATAATTATTTATGGCACTTGAAAATTTATCTCCGTCATTTTTTATTTCACCTACGGTTGATAACATTCTTTTAAACATATTCATAAGCTCTTCCGTAAATGGTCTTGATGCCTTTACGGTATGCTCAGCTTTTTTAACCTTTGCAGATGCAACCATTTTCATCGCTCTGGTTATCTTTTGCGTATTTTTTACACTTTGTATTCTTGTTTTAATATCTTTTAAATTTGCCATGATTTAAATTATCCTTTTACTTTACTATTTTTTTAAATATGTGTAATACAGCGCTTTATAAAATTTTGGTCTGAATAAAAATAACGGTCTGTATTGCACATATTTGAACAAGGAATAAATTTGATTATCTCTTGTCCAATGTTTGTAATCTTTATCGGAAAGTTTCCACGGAGTAAGCTGCAAATATTTAAAGTACAAATCTCTGTGGATACTAAACGAACCATAATGCCAAGGCTTTTTCTTAGCCACATAATGAATCGCTTTTGGGTTATGAGTATAACTTGAACGGTTAGTAAAGTTACTTGACTGAACATTCCATTCTTCGTCAACAACTTTGATACTACCTTTAAGTGCCTCATTTAATATTTCCTGATCACCTGTTTTGATTGTGTCTATATGTTCACGAGTCCATTCAAAGAGTTTTTCTTCAATGTTGTCTTCTCTCATGGCTTTCAGATTAAACAACAACATTCCTGCATTAACATAGGAAGGGTTTTGTTTAACCATTTTTTCCTTAATATCGTTAGCCCCTGCAAGATAAAAACCTTCTATATCAGTTTCAAACAAATCTTTCAGGCTATGATTAACCACAAAATCACAATCAAAATAAATAATTTTATCAATGTTCGGTAATAAACTCGGCAGTTTTAACCTGTAATATGTCACAATTGTTATATAACTGTGAGTTTTTATTGTTTTGAATTCATCAAATAAAGATTCATCAATATTAACAAAATTTATATCGCATTGTTTTATTGATTTAAGTTCGTTTATCTGAGATTTATGTTCTTCAGAAATTCCGCCGTCAAGAATATAAAAAGCCAACCTGTCATCAATATTTGAATTTGCAAGTGCAGATGCTATAACAACTCCTGCATATTTTGCGTAGTTGTCATCACATGCCAAACAAACATTTATGACCTGATTATCCATTTTATCTTACAGACTTTCGTTATACTTTTTCAATTCTTCACGCAGAGCATCTGCATCAGCATCTTCTAAGTTAGAACCTGCGTTAAGTCTTTGTACCAACTCAGGAAGATTAGCTTCAAGATGTTCGAACCATCCTTTTTTGTAATCAGCGATATTCCTGTCATCGATTTCATCAAGGAAGCCTTCGTTTGCGGCAAACAAGATTGAAACTTGTTTTGCAACACTCAAAGGTTGATATTGAGGTTGTTTCAGAACTTCTGTCAACTTTTGACCTCTAACCAATTGTTTCTTGGTTGTTTCATCAAGGTCAGATGCAAATTGAGCGAACGCTTCTAATTCTCTGTACTGAGCTAAGTCAAGTCTTAACTTACCGCCAACTTTTTTGATAGCCTTTGTTTGAGCATTACCACCAACACGGGATACAGAGATACCTGCGTTAATAGCAGGTCTGATACCTGAGTTAAATGATGATGACTCAAGGAAGATTTGACCGTCAGTAATAGAAATTACGTTTGTCGGAATGTAGGCAGAAACGTCACCTGCTTGAGTTTCAATAATAGGTAATGCAGTGATACTTCCGCCGCCCAATTCATCAGACAACTTAACCGCACGTTCGAGCAATCTTGAGTGAAGATAGAAAACGTCACCCGGATATGCTTCACGTCCCGGTGGTCTGCGAAGAAGCAAACTCATCGCACGATATGCTTGAGCCTGTTTAGTCAAGTCATCATATATGATAAGAACGTGTTTACCCTGTTCCATAAATTCTTCTGCCATAGCAACACCTGCAAACGGTGCAATATATTGCATAGGAGCAGGTTCATTTGCTGTTGCAGAAACAATAATTGTATAATCCATTGCTCCGTGGTTTTCTAACGTTTTTGCCAAGTGAGCAACAGTAGATGCTTTTTGACCGATTGCAACGTAGATACAAATAACATCTCCGCCTTTTTGGTTAATAATGGTATCTATTGCAATCGCTGTTTTACCTGTTTGTCTGTCACCAATGATAAGCTCACGTTGACCACGACCGATAGGTGTTAAAGCGTCAATAGCAGTCAAACCCGTTTGAAGAGGCTGGTGTACTGATTTACGAGCAACAATACCAGGTGCAACTCTTTCTACAGGTCTTGTTTTATCTGAAATAATGTCTCCTTTACCGTCTAAAGGACGACCGGTAGGGCTGACTATACGACCAATAAGGTTATCGCCTACAGGAACAGATGCAATTTTTCCTGTTGTTCTGACTGTCATACCTTCTTTAATATGTGTATATTCACCAAGAATTACGACACCGACGTTATCTTCTTCAAGGTTCAGGGTAATACCTAAGGTACCCTTTCCGTCGTCAAACTCAACAAGCTCGTTTGACATTACGTTTCTCAGGCCGTAAATTCTGGCAATACCGTCACCAATTTCCAAAACGCTTCCGACATTTGATACTTCTGTCTTTGCGCTGTAATTTTCTATGTTCGATTTTATAATTGAACTAATTTCATCAGGATTAATTACTGTCATTTTTTTCCTCTTATTTTACTATGTTTCTACTAATTTCTTGTAATTTGTATCTGAGACTGTTATCTACGATATTATCGCCCGCCTCAAATACAAGTCCGCCAATAATACTGCTGTCTGTTGCCCAGTCAAGCTCTATATCTTTGTTTAAGATACTTTTCAGTTTGACTTTAATCATTGCCTTTTCATTTTCGTTTAAATCAATGGCAGATGTTACTTTTATGTCAAGCATATTATTTAAACGATTTATCTCATCTCTGTATTCTGATACTATTGATTTAAGTATTGAAAATCTGTCTTTATCAACAAGCAATCTTAAAAAGTTCAAAACAATTTCGCTCACATTATTTTCAAAAACTTTAATCAGCACTTTGTTTTTTTCACTACTCGGAATAACCGGAGAAGACATAACTTTTTTCAAATCTTCCGAACCGTCAAGAGATTTTGAAGCATCAGAAATTTCAGATAAAATCTGTTCTTTTGTCAATCTCTCATTTGACAACTCTAATAAAGCTTTTGCATATCGTTTTGCTACCAATTTATTTTCATTATCAACTGCTTTTGCCATAATTTACCTTATAATTCAACACCCTTCAGTGCATCAATACTTTCGTTAATATACTTTATGTGTAATTCTCTGTTGCCTTCAAGCTGTTTTTCAATATGCTTTTTAGCCATTGATACAGCCTGTTGAGCAGTTTCTACGGTCAGATTAAGTTTCAGCTTTTCTATATTGGAATCAATTGTCGCCTGAATATTTTTACCGTATTCTACAGATTGTTTTTCGGCATCTTCAATAATTTTTTCTCCCACTATAACTGCGTTATTTTCAGCCTTTTCAATGGTTTCAAAAACTTCTTTGTCTATTTCAGCACCTTTTTCCTGTGTTTCAAAAAGAGCTTTTGCCGCATTTTCTTTGTTCTGTCTTGCATTAAGTATTTTATCTTCTATACACTTTCTGCCATCTTCAAGTTTTTGAGCAAGATTGGTTTTTTCAATAATCCAACCCAAAAACACAAGCATCAACACAAAGTTAAACAAGTTTGAAGTTAAAATTTTATTCCAGATTTCCAATAAAGTCGCTATCATTAATCTTCTACCTTAGTTTCATAACCCAAAACTTTCGATGCAACTGCACTTGCCAAATTATTCAGCTGAGATTTAAGAAGCAGGTTTGCTTCTCTTTCATCACCTTCCAATTCAGCATTTGCAACTGCCAAATCCTTTTTTGCAAGATTTTTTGCCGTTGATAAAATAATTTCACGACGTTCCTTATATTCCGAAACTTTTCTGTTGAAATTATTTTTGGCAATTATTCTTGATTGTTCAAGGTTTGCCTGTTGCTGTTGTTTCAGGTTTTCTGTTTTTTCTTCCGTTATTCTTGTTACCTCATTGTCGTTTTGAATAATGTCAGCACGTTCTTTTTGAATACGTGCAAGAGGTTTATACAAAACAGCGTTCATAATTATCATAAATATTATGAAACTGAACATGGCAACAAAAAATGTTGCATTAAATTCTAACACTTTTGATTACCTTTCTTATGAGAATATTAATAAAAGCGCAATAAATAACGCATAGATAGAAGTTGCTTCTGCAAGACCTGCACCAATGATGAAGTTTTTGAAAGCTTCTGCTTTAATTTCCGGTTGTCTTGCAATAGCGTCTAAAACACCTTTAGTTGCAATCCCCAAACCGAGACCACCACCTAATACACCTAGTGCTGCAATACCTGCACCTAATCTTGATGCGTCAAAAATTTGTTCTGCTGCCATAATTTTTCCTTTCTTTTTATTATTTAATTACTTTACTTATTCTTTTATAACTATCTTTTTCTATACATTTACCCCTATATTTACCCCTATATTTACCCCACTAGTGTTCTTCCTGAACGGACATAGTGATATATGTCGAAGAAAGAAGAGCAAATACAAGAGCCTGGATAAGGGCTACAAAGAGCTCAAACAACATAAACGGCAGCGGCAAGAAACACGCTACCATTCCTACAAATGTTGCTATCATTATTTCACCTGCCAAAATGTTGGCAAAAAGTCGAAGTGCCAAAGAGAAAGGACGTACAAACAATTCCAAAGTATCAATCAGAGTAATAATCAATTCACCCATTGACCAGCCCTTGAAGAAATATTTGCCGCCGTTAACTTTTACACCGTAATACATACAATAGAGCGCAACAACTATTGCCATTGCCGCTGTCATATTGATATCATTGTTCGGGGAAGCAAGTTCACCCTGAGCCAGATGAACAATTTTGAACGGTATCTGACCGACCAGGTTTGCTGTCAGAATAAACATAAACAGCGTTAAGATAAGCGGATTATGTTTCTTTGACTCTTCTTCACCCATACTTCCTGCAGTTATTGCAGAAAAATAATTTATTATCGATTCCCCTATAAACTGCAATTTTGTAGGGATAACCGATGCGTTTTTAACTATTAATATGGCACCAACCAACAATATACCCATTGCAAGCCACATTGTAAGAAGTGTATCAAAATTAACACTAATGGCATGACCTGCAAAGACCTTAGTTAGTACCCAATGACTACTTTCACTCATATATATATAGTACCTTTTCTCTTCTTAATATTTGTTCACAGTCTAGCATATATTTAGCTTTTGTGCAAGAAGTTTACAAGTAAAAATCATTTATTTATACAATTCGAAATATGTGATTATTTAACATAAAAGTTGATATTTACTCTTGAATTAAGAGTCATTGTACCGACTTCAATATTAGTAGATGTTTCAGCCGCATCATTTGCACCTGCAGATTTTGCCATAAGCATCATTCTCGGCAGGGTTGTACGTCCTGAGAAAGAACATGAACTGTCAACAGATTTTATACCTGTTATTTCTGTTCCGAGTGCTTTTGCTATACAGTCACCCTGAATTTTTGCTTTCAGTGCAGATTCTGCCAAAAGTTTGTTGGTTTCATTTTCATATTGCGATACCGAATAAGTAATGTTGTTTACTGAGGTTGCACCATCAGAAGTTGCGGTATCTATCATTTTGCCGACATTTGCAATGTTTTTTGTATGTATTTTTATATTATTTTTAACTTCGTAATAATCTAAAACTCTTTTGTTGTTAGTATATTTATAAACAGGGTTTGCGCTGTAGTTTGATGTTTTTATGCTGTCACCGTTTGCCTGATTAAGTAATTTTTTAAGATCTTCGTAAATCTTTCCGGAAAGTTTCTTATTTTCTTCTGAAGCTTTTGTCATGGAATCTTTTGAAGTCGCTGTCACTTCAACGCTGAAATCAACCGTATCAGGAACAAGTTCAACCTGAGATGTTGCACTGACGGATATGTATCCCTGCTCTGCAGCAAAGGCACCTGTTACACAAACTGTCAAAGCTAATAAACACAAGATTAAATATTTTTTCATAAAACTCCCCTTTTTCATTATTGTAGCATGAATTCAAAATATATTTACCCCTACCCCTGTATTTACCCCCTGCATTTTACTGCTTGTTTAAGTTCTCTGATTGTTTCTTTAACTTCCGTATTTCTGTCGGCAGCTTCTACAACCTTTTCATAGGAATATAGCATTGTAGGGTGTTTTTTGTTTAAGAAATCTGCAATTTCCTGATAACTTAGTTTTGTCATCTCGCGCGCAAGATAGATAGTATATTTTCTTGCATCTGAAATGTTTTGAGAACGTGCAGGGCTTTTCAAGTTTTCAACTGTGACATTATATGCCTCAGCAACCGTTTCCGCTATTGTTTGAATAGTAATTTTTTTCGTCTGAACTTCTGCGTTCAATATTTTTTGAACAAAATCAAGATTTATTTCTATTCCTTCGATTTCAGCAATAGCTGTAACTTTATTAAAGGCACCTTCAAGTTCTCTTACATTGTTGGTAAAATTCTGAGCTATGTAGTCAAAAACATCATCTTTTATGCTTAATCTCAAATCGTCAGCCCATTTTTTCAGTATTTCAATTCTTGTTTCATAAGGAGGCGGCTGAATATCAACTACAATACCCATTTCAAACCTTGTTCTGAGTCTGTCGGGCAGGGTCGGAATATCTTTTGGAAGTCTGTCTGAAGTTATAACGATTTGTTTATTTAATTGTTGGAGTTGATCAAATATATAAAATAATTCCTCCATGCATTTCACTTTTGACTCGATAAACTGAATATCGTCTATTAATAATATATCGACATGTTTAAATTTCTGTCTGAAATTAATCATTGATGCTGTTTTATCTTTTTCTCTCAAACCGTTTATATATTGGTTAACGAAATCTTGTGTTCTTATGTATTTAACCTTCTTTCTGGAAAGATTAAACATTGCATAATGCCCTATAGCCTGCATCAAATGAGTTTTACCAAGCCCTGAACCGCCGTAAATAAACAATGGATTATATTTTTCTGCCGGTTTTTCGGCTACCATTTTAGCAACAGAATATGCTATTTTACTATTTTCACCAACTACAAAATTTTCAAACTTAAATTTGAGATTAAGACCTGTTGACTGCATTTTGGCAAGATGGTCCATGTTCTTTTCTTCTTTTTTCTTGTCGGTTTTTTCGTCCTCGAATACATCATTATAAACAGTTATTCTTAATTTACCTCTTTTTTGTCTGTCTTTTCTAAGGGCTTTTACGGTATCTTTGTCACAAATTATCTCAAAATCAACATTATTTCCCGTAACATCTTTAAAAGTATCTTTTACTTCTTTAAGGTGAAATTGTCTTATAACAGTTGAGGCCATTTCCAAATCAGTGACAACAGTGAATACACCGCCTGTGTATCCTGTCGGTTCAAAAGAGTTTATCCACGCGTAAGAAGATTCCGGCAACCTGCTTAACAGTCCCAGACGTACCTTCTCCCAAATATTTTCTACCTCAATCATGTCCATATCATGATTGTAATATAATCATGTTTTGTCATGGGCTATGGCATGCCAAAAATGAAATAATTTATCATTAAGTTTTGTTAATACATGCAAAAATTAACTAGCAAATAAAATTTTTAGGGGTGTTACATGAGTACAACCTTTGTTAGTGTATCAACAACAATTTTATAAGGATAAAGAAATGAACATAAGAACTAATTACCCTATTCAACAAATGCAAATGCGTTCAAATCAAAACAGTTTACAAAATAAATCTGTTTCAGTTCCCGAACATAACGCAAAAGAACTTGCAAGTTCATCGGTATGTTTCACGGGATTAGGTGATCTGTTAAGAAGAGGCAGTAAGGTTAAAGGTGAAACAAAAGAACTTATCGAGTTTGCAAGTCAGGTTCTCGGATGTGATGCAGGAAAAGTTGCACATATGGCTGAAGGTAAAAAGCCTGAACAATTTAGATTTTTAGCGGCTATGACCGAACATTTCAATGCTCAAAATTTTTATGCTGAACAGGAAAAAAGAGCAAGAGAAGATGGTAATGTGGTTCTTGAATTATTTAACAGAATTTTAAAACCAAAAGCTGAACATCATCGTATGGTTGAAGGTACTAATTTAAGAATGACTGACATTAAAAAATGTTTTGACTTCTGCGAAGATGATCCTAAGAAAATTAATCAAGTTTTTGAAATATATCAAAAAATACCTCAAATTAAAGGTAGAGAAGAATTAATTGCAGATATGGTTGAATCACCAAATGCAGGTGAATATATAGAAAACTTTGATAAATATTTACCTCATTTCGCTGCACAAAAAGAAGTAAAAGGTGCTGTTGCAAACTTAGATAAACAATTAGGTTCAAGTACTCTTGATTTAAGAAGTGATCATATTAAGAAAAATGTTGCTAGAATTTTAAAGGAATTCCCTGAAAACAGAGCATTAAAAGCTGAAGATTTTGCAGGTAAATACAATGATGAAGGTGCAAGTCTTATCTCATCAATAAGAATTAAATTAGCACCTACCGCAGAATCAATTGAAAGCGGTGACGCTAAAGGTATTTTGAGAATCTTCGGTTCAACAACCAAAGAAAATGCAAAATTCAGATCAGATTTCCTCGAAGCAAACTATCATAACTACGGCAAAAGAGATGAAGTAGGTAAAAACGAAATCAACGAAATCGCAGGATTATTTGAATTAGCTGATAAAGATCCGAATGCAATGCAATTCCTCAGCAGAATAACTGCAGACGAACGCGGTTTAGGCAGAGCAGGCGGTTTCCTTGACTTATTTGACAAATTCGGTGCAGAAAGATTAAATGCAGAATCAAAACAGATTTCAAAAATAATTGGTAAAAATCACTGGTCACCGTTAGAAAAAGTTATTGATTACTTAGAAAACGGCAGTTCAAGTGTTGTCAGCAAAGTCGTTGGTTCCTTCAAGGGCTTATTCAGATCAAAACCGGCTCAAATAACTCCGGTAAGAGATATTGTAACTATTGATACAATGGATTTTGTTCCTACTATCAAGCCAAGCGTAAATCCTGTAACAATAATTTCTGAAGCTGCTCCAAAAGCTGAAAAACCGGTTGTTTCTGCTCCTGTTATTCAGGCAGCTGAACCTGTTAAAAAGGCTAAAAGAAGTTACTTAACCTTCAAACCATACGTTCCGAAAGCTCCTAACGCTAAGAAATTACTTGTTATCAATGATGTTAACGGAATTATTGAAAAGAAATTAGGTTCAAAAGTATTAGACGAACAATCAAAAATTTATGCAAATAAAGCAACTAAAATGAGAGCAAGCATGCTTCCTGAAATCTTTGAATCTATCAAAGATACAAGAGCAACTGAAAGAGCTAAAGGTACCTTCAGCAGAACTAAATCAGTAAGCAATAAAGATGCTGTTGATTTATACACAAGAATCAACGGTAAGAACAAAAAGCTTGTTAACTATATGCTTAAGAAAAGAAATGCTGACGGAACAAGAATGTTCAGTATCAGAGATATTTTAGATACCCTCGCTGATGCTAACAGAGAAATCATTGCAGGTCAAAGCAAATCAACTAAGCTGAACAGATTTACCGCAAAAGATGAACGTGCAATCTATGACAATATCTTTGATCAAAAGATTGCAGAATTCGGTAAATTACAAAGAGTAAGATCAAAGAAAGCATAATATAACCATATAACACACACAAATTAGGGAAATAACTTATAATTTGTTGATACTAATGAGTGAATTATGAAATAATTCACTCTATTTTTTATTTTACCTTTACTATTGCAGTAACAGATACACCGGGTTTTATGTCGTAATCGGAATAATCTTCCGTAAACATAATTCTTACCGGAACTTTCCCCGAATTTTTTTCGGAATACTGAACACTGTCAACAACCGCTTTAAATCGTTTTGTCGGATATGTTTTTATTCTTATTATTACAGGCTGACCTGCAGAGATTTCCGCAGCCTGTTCTTCAGGAAAATTAGCTGTTATCCAGACTCTTCTCGGTACTATTGAGAGAAGATTTTGCCCGATTTCTGCGTAATCACCTTCTCTTAAATCTCTTATCTGAATTATTCCATCCTGAGGGGCATAAACCTTTGTATATGACAAACTGAGTTTTAATTGTTCTATCTCTGATTCAAGCTGTTTAATTTTTTCCATAAGCTCTTCAGGGCTTACTTCCTCTTCTTCAGTTTCTGTTTTCGGTTTATTCACATCCGGCTGAACTTTTTCCTGACTTGGAGCAGAAACTATACCTTCGCCGTACATTTTTTCATATTCGTTAAAATTGTGTTTAAAAAATGGGTTTGTTGTTTGAGCCGGATCCTGATATTTGTCATCTAAATCTCTTTTTAGCAGTCCGAGTTTTATTTTCGTTTCACGTAAATCTTTTTCCGCCTTCTGAAGTTTCATAATGTTATCGCCCGGATCGATTTCTATAAGTAAATCACCCTTGTTTACTTCCTGATTATCCTGAACATATACGTGTATAACAAATCCATCAGTTTTAGGAACAACTGACAATAATCTTCCTTCTGTAAAGGCACTTTCTGAAACTTTATAACAATTTGTTATGACAGATTGTACGGTTAAAAATGTAAAAATAACCGCTAATATTGCCATCGGTATTATAAGATATTTATAGTTTGGCTTTTTAAAACTTTTCATTTTTTATCCCGTTACTATTGTTATAATACTTTTGTTATCAAAAAAAATCAATTTTCTTCAGAAACTTAATAACAAAAAATTTTTTTATTCACGTTAATACAGTATGCTGGATATAAATACTTATTACAATTTTCAACCGCATAATTTTCAGAAGAAACAAGTTTCCTCTGTTTTTCTTAAACCGCTTCCTTTTGATACGGTTTCTTTTAAATCAAAAAATCTTTTGGTAAAACCGTCTGAGGAAATAACGAAAGAAATAAAAAATGCCGTTACTGATAAGAAAATTATCGGTTTTAGTTCGGAAGGTGTTGTTTACGATATTCCCGATACAGAATATTGCGTAAAAATTTATAACGGTGAAAGTACAAACAACTTCGGAAAATGGAAAATGGATATATCATCACAGGATAAAATAAACCATATTGTAGCAAGAGCTCAAAATGATTCGGTAATAATGAAAAAAATCGAAGGCGAACCTCTTAATTGGGAAGAAAAACCTGAAGAAATTTATAATCTGCCAAAATCATCATATAAAAATCTTTTAATGCAGATTTCTAACGCTTATGATGAGTGTCTTATGTTTGACAAATCACCTGCTAACATTATTTACAACAAAAAAAACAATTCTTTTACCATAATTGATTTCTTTGAGCCGAACCCTGATGTAGATGTTCAGTACAGACCGCTTCAATGTATCTTTGAAGCTTTAAAAGCAAGAAAATATGACGAACACAGTGTAGATTTAAACAAAAAACTCGGAATAAAACTTTTATCAGTTGTTGATGATGAGTTATCAAAAAAAGAAGAGCCTGATTTTTATATTAACAAATCAGACATAGAAACTCTTCTCTATGAAATCTATGTTTCTCAAAGCTTTAAAATACCTGAAGAAGTTGTTAAACTTAGAAAATCTATTGGTGAAAAGATTTAGTTTTGCTCATCTTTATTTTTTTTCTTCTTTATTTTTTTAAGATGTTGTTCCCATTGTCTGTACCAGGCAAGTTTTTGTTTAAATAATGTTTTATATCCGTCAAATTCTGCATTGGAAATTTCTTTTTCCTGTTTATCGCATAGATTTTCTAAAACTTTTGCAAGATAATCGGAATATTCTTTTCTGTCTATTTTATCATCGGTTAATTCAATATGTTTACCCATTTCTATCAAAACTTCCGGCCTGTTATCTCTCAAAAAGCAATAATTAACAGCAACAGGAATTAGATTTATTTTGCCGTATTCTTTTACTCCTTTTTGAGCAATATAAGTAAGACCTGACTGAAATTCTATAGGTCTATGATTTGGAGGGTTTATTACACCTTGTGGAAATATATATAATAAACTTTTTGGATCTTTTAGTACTCTCACAGAATATTTTAAAGATTCCATTGCCGACTGCGGAGATTTTTTGTTTACACTATATCCGCCTCCGCGTCTTAGAATAGGAAATCTGTTTAATTCTTCTATCATTATACGGATTTCTTTTTTGCACAGTCTGTTGCAGACAGTATAAGCTACAATACCGTCCCACCAGTTTGTATGCGGTGCAAACAGTATTGTTGGATACTTGTCATCTCTATTTAAAAAGTTCTCATATCCTTTATAATGAAATGCGCAAAACCTTTTTTCCAGCATTCCATAAAATGCAAAATCTGCTATATATGACCAAAATCTGGATGTTCTTGCAGGTCTGAATTTCTCTTCTTTTTGCCTTTGCTTAGTTGGCGTAATATCATTATATAAATTGTTTAAATCTGACATATTTATATAATATCATTTATTTACTATTTTTAAAAATATTTTTATCTCTTTTTTACAAATTTTTAATCTATTTTTGGTATAATTGATTTAGATATTTTTTATTGGAGTATATTATGCAAAGATTTGTCGGTTTGATAGGGATTGTGGTTATATTACTTATAGCATACGGTCTTTCTAATAACAGAAAAAAGATTAATTTTAAAACAATTGGTATGGCACTGTTTTTACAGGTTGTATTTGCCATCTTTATTTTTAAAGTACCTTTAGGACAATTTATTTTTCTTAAAGTCGGTGCTTTTATAGAAAAACTGATGGACTTTGCTCTTCAGGGCGGAAACGTTGTATTTGGCGGTTTACTGAGTGATAAATTCACTGTTGATTTTTGCAGCGGAACAAGAATTTTTGCGTTACAGCTTATCTGCTCAACTATCCTGATGATAGTTCTTGTGAACGTTCTTTACTACTACGGAATTATGCAAAAAATAGTTACCGTATTAGGTAAAATAATGAATAAATTAATGAAAGTATCGGGAGCAGAATCACTTTGTGCGGTTGCAAACTCTTTTGTAGGAAACGTTACTGCACAGATTATGATTAAACCATATCTGAAAGATTTAACAAAATCAGAATTACTCACATCACTCGGAGGTAGTCTTGCCTGTGTTTCAGGTGCAATGATGCCTGTATATATAAAAATGGGAATACCTGCTGTTTATATTCTTGCATCATCTGTTATGGCTGCACCGGGAGCTATAGCTATAACAAAACTTATGTATCCGGAAAACGGTGAACCAAAAACAGGTAATAACGCAAAGGTCGAAATAGAAAATACTCACGTTAATGTTATTGATTCTATTTCAGCAGGTGCATCTGACGGTATGAAAATTGCTATAAATATTACAGCAATGATTTTGGCTCTTGTTGCTCTTGTTGCTATGATTGACTGGTTCTTAGGCGGAGTTGGTTCTTTCCTTTATTACCATCTGCATATCGGTTTATCATGGCTGCCTGATCTCTCTCTTAAGATGATTTTAGGTAAATTATTTGCAGTTTTTGCTCTTGTTATGGGAGTACCTCTTCAAGATATTGTAAACGTTGGCGGACTTATCGGGGAAAAACTTGTACTTAACGAAGTTGTTGCATATCTTGATTTGGTATCAATAAAACAAATTCTTACAGATAAAGCATTTTTAATAGCAAGTTTTGCTCTCTGCAGTTTTGGTAATATCGGTTCTATCGCAATCCAAATCGGCGGCATTGGAGAACTTGCACCGGAACAGAGAAGTAATATTGCAGAACTTGGTGTTAAAGCTCTTATTGCAGGTACCTTAACCTGCTTTATGTCAGCAACAATTGTCGGCATATTATTTTAAGGGGTAAATTTAAAGGGTTAATAATTTGATAATATCTAATGAAAAAATTGATAATACGAAAGTTGAAAAGGCAAGTAAAATAATACTTGGCTTACAGGAAGAATTAAAAACTCTTATAAAAAATGATATAGGCCCGTTTCTTGCTGCTATTTACGATGAAAAAGGTAACCTTATAGCAAAAGAAACAAATTCTGTTGTACACGAAAAATGCAGTAATAACCACGCAGAAATGAATACAATTAAAACAGCTGAAAAAGTATTAAATACTTACGATTTAGCACCTTATAACCTTAGTCTTTATGTTACTTCAGAACCTTGTATAATGTGTCTTGGCGGTATTCTTTGGTCAGGTATAAAAAATCTTTATTACGGTGTTCCTTCAAAAAGGGTTGAAGAGATTACAGGATTTGATGAAGGGTTTAAACCTAACTGGCTTGAAGAATTCAAAAACAGAGGTATTACAGTTTATGGAAATATTGAACAGGAAGCAGGTGAAAACGTATTAAAACAATATGTTAAAACCGGAAAAGAAATTTACAAACCATCAAGGGGGTAAAATTTTATAAATATAATTTATACTCATATAAAAACGGTCTGTTATTAAGCAGACCGTCTTTATTATCTATATTTACCCTTTACATTTACCACTATCTAATTTGAACAGGCATAATCAGGTAAATAAAATCTTCTTCATTATCAGGTTTAATTACTGTTGCAGAAAGATTTGTATTCATACAAATAATCATATTTTCTGAGTCAATATTTTTTAAACCGTCTAATAAATATCTGTAATTAAATGCAATTGAAATATCTTCACCGCCGTATGTTATATCTAACTGATCTTCAGAATTACCTGATTCAGGAGTATCAGCCATAAGGGTTAAGTTATTATGAGTGAAATTGAGTTTTATACTCAAAGTCTTTTCATTAACCATTGGAGAAACTCTTTCAATTGCTGAAATCATTTTTGAAACATTTATTTTTGCCTCTTTTGGAAGATTAGTCGGTATAAGCTTGTTATATTGCGGATACTGACCGTTCATAAGAGTTGAAATCATTGTAATGTTGTCAGACTTAATCATTATCTTGTTATTCTTTGTATAAAGCTTTATGCTGTCTTCATCAATGAAATTACTAATCTTCAAAAATTCCTGAACAATTTTTGCTGAAATGATTAATCTTATTGTTTTATCATCCTTGTTTGAAACAATTTTTCTTGCTCTTGAAAGTCTGTTTCCGTCTGTTGATGCTATTTCTAAAACATTTTTGTTAATATCGCAAACAACACCGGATAATAAGTTGTTGTTTGATTCAAATGATGCAGCTGCAAAACCTGCTTCTTTTATACCAATAACAAAAGGTTTAAGATCCACGTCAACAACACTGTCTTCTTCTGTTAAATATTCAATTTTTGGAAATTCATTTGCAGAAATACCGAGTATTTCAAACTTAGATTTTCCGCTTGTTATTGTCATTGTTGTATTGTTTAATTCAAAGTTTATAATACCGTCATTTAATCTTGAAACAATATCAATAAGCTTTTTAGCAGGAAGTGTTATTTTACCTTCGCCTGTAATTTGAGCTTCTATTGAAGTTACAACTGTTAAATCAAAATCTGTTGCATATAAATTTAAACGATTTTTACCGTCTGCTTCAAACAAAATGTTTGCCAAAACAGGCTGCAAACCTTTTTGAGCTGTTGCACGTTCTACAATTCTTAGCCCGTTTAATAAAATTTCTTTTTCAACCTGAAAAGATAAATAAGATGCACTTGTACTGACGGTTGATTCTTCTCTTTCCATAAGACCTACACTTGATTCAATATTTTCTTCTAAATTTTCCATTTTATCCCCCCAAAGCTTTGTGATATAATATAATTCTATACTAAAATCTTTAATATGAAAAGAAAACAACCACTTTTATGTAGATTTTGAAACAATTTATTATTTATTAAATAATTAAATTAATAAAATAAAAAAAAATCTTTATCATAACCTGTC
>JAILHQ010000053.1 GCA_024695725.1 Cyanobacteria bacterium RUI128
AAATTGACTATCTGTCTATTTCGACCATATCATTATCAAATTTTACAAACGATTTATTACTTCCAAAATCGTAAACTGTGGCAGCACCGTCTTTTCCGAATAAAATGATTTCAGGAGTACTATCATCAGTCAGGTCTTCAACCTTCATTGAATCAACACCGTATACTGATTCAGCGGCAATTTCTCTCAACATTCTGTCTGTCTGAGAATCTTTATAAGCAGTTGTTCCGCCTGCAGCAACCATTGTTCCGATTGCAGCACCGATTAAAAATGCAGCTTTAACATCTTCTTTTCTGTAACCGGTTGAAGGTTTTTCATTCTCAGGAATTTCATTTTTATCTGAAGGAGCTCCACCCATTATTGTTTTTGCCCCGAAATGTATGTTATTGCTGATATTTAACGGTCTAATCATAGTCCACTCCTTGCTGTTTGTTGTTGTAATCTCTTAATAACTCTGAAACCTTTTTTTTGCGGTATATTAAACTTTGCTTAAACATTTTTTACAATCCCATGCTTTTACATACCTTAAAACATGGTGTAAAAACAAAATCTTGCATGATAAACTAAAAAAAGACAAAAAAAATGAGGAGCGAAATGGTATCAGGTTCACCTAAGGAAAAAGCAGATTTAACACAGTTAATGCCGCAAAGCATTGAGGCAGAAGAAGCGGTTTTAGGGGCTATACTCGTCAACCCGAGGAGTTTAGACAAGGTTATGACGAGCTTAAGGCCTGAATACTTTTACAAACCGGCACACAGATACATATATGAGGCAATGCTTCAATTAACAAACAACAACACGGTTATTGATATTGTATCAGTATCTGACACTCTTAATTTTAACCAAAAACTGGAACTGGTGGGCGGGCGTGCTTATATCAACGATTTGAGTTTCAAATGCATTTCAACTGCAAATGTGAAATATTATACTGACATTATAGAAGAAAAAGCAATTAAACGCTCACTTATTAACGCAGGTACAGAAATCACAACAACAGGATATGACACCTGTTCAAGTGATGAATCTTTAGAAAAAGCCGAAAGACTTATTTTTGATTTATCCTCAAAAAAATCAACCTCTGAACTGGTACCGATAGAAAATATCATATACGGTACCTATGACATGATTAACGAAAGATACAAAAACCGTGATAAAAAGACAGGGGTAGAATCAGGGTTTTATGATCTTGATGAACTTACCAACGGTTTCCAAAAATCAGATTTAATTATCCTTGCGGCTCGTCCTGCAATGGGTAAAACTGCGTTTGCACTGAATATTGCACAAAATGCCGCTTTAAGAAACGGAAAAACAGTTGCTATCTTCTCTTTAGAAATGTCAAAAGACCAGCTTGTACAACGACTTTTGTGTTCTGAAGCTGAAGTCGATTCCCAAAGACTGCGTTCAGGAAATATGCAGTCAACTGACTGGGAAAAACTTGCAAACGCTATGGCAAACCTCGCTGAAACAAACATTTATATTGACGATTCATCTGCATGTACTCTGAATGATATTCGTGCGAAATGCCGTCGTTTGGCAATGCAGGAAAAAGAACTCAGTCTGATTGTAATTGACTACCTTCAACTTATTATGCCGGCAGGTAAGATGCTTAGCCTCCAGCAGCATGTTGCGGAAGTATCAAGAGGGTTGAAACTGCTTGCAAAAGAGCTTAATGTTCCTATCATAACCTTGTCGCAATTATCACGCGGACCGGAACAAAGAAATGACAAACGCCCTCAGCTTGCCGATTTGAGAGATTCAGGCTCAATCGAACAAGATGCTGATATTGTAATGTTTATTTATCGTGGCGAATATTATGTTAATAATGGTGAAGCAAGCGAAGAAGAAGCTCTTGAACTTGCAAAAAGTAAGGGCGAGGCAGAAATTATTATTGCAAAACAAAGAAGCGGCCCTACAGGCACTGTTAAACTTCTGTTCCAGAATAATATCACCAAATTCAAGAATAAAACAAAAGTTACGACAGAGTTTTAATTTATTTACCAATATCCCTTTATGTGCTAAAATATGTTTATGAAGATTGATAAGGAACTTTTTTGGGATATATTATCGAAGGCAAAAGAACGCTGGGCCAAAATGGACGGACACCAACGCACTTATTTCATAATTGCTGTTGTGATAACTATTATCCTGATGTGGGCGTTTATAACGGCAGGGTTCATTACAACAAACTTCAACCGTAATGCCCTGAGATCCGGAGTAGACAGACAGGAACTTCAGGTATCCAGTATGATTCTTACGGAAACGAAAGACGGCCAAAAGTTCTGGGAAATCTTCGGAGAAACGGGGAAATACAACAGCGACCACAAAATCGCACACTTAAATAATGTGGTTGGTAATTTCTATAAAAATAATGAAGTAGAGCTGAGTTTTGAATCAACAAAAGGGTTGTATAATGAAGAAACTCAAGAGATAATTTTGTATGAAAATGTTTTTGTTGTACTGAAGGATGAAACTTCGCTCAAGGCAGACAAGTTGAATTTTGATATAAAAACAAAAACGCTCAATGTTGAAGGTAATGTTATAATAAATAAAAAACGCTCGTTTAATGCGAAAGCAGAAAGAGCCGTAATTGATTCCGAATATTCAAGATTCAGAATAATAGGAAAAACCGTATCGAAGTTATATTAAATTAAGAAAAGGAAAGATGATGAATAAGAAGAAATTTTTAATAATAATGTCACTTTTAGTGTTATGCGTGGGAGCAATAGGGGTTATTGCGGAAGATTTGATTATTGAATCTAAAACACAAAGTTTTAGTGAAGAAGACAGCCGTATCAAATTTGACGGTGATGTCAAAGTTAAATACGGAGATATCAATCTGGTTGGTGACAGAGCAGATGTTACTGTTAAAAACAGTAAACTTCACACTGCGACCTTCTATGACAAACCTTATGCATACGAAATCAAAAACAACAAGAAAAGAGAAGTAAAAGCAAACATACTTAAATTCTCTCTTTTAAACAAAGTTATCAAAGCTGAAGGTGACACCCAAACAATCATCACCGAAGGTCAGACACCTGTTGCGGTAATCAATGCCGATGAACAGGAATACAATGTAAATACAAACATAATGACGGCAACAGGTTCAGTTGCAATCAAATATAAAGACATAAACGCATACACCGATAAAGCTGTTATCCATACGGATAAACACGGCGAATTAAAAAGAATTGACCTTATCGGCAGAGCGAGAATTGACCAGTCTAAACACCACGCAACGGCTAATCATTTCATATACGAAGCAGACAAAGAACAAATGACTGCAATGGGTGAGGCCGTTACTTCAACCATTTTGGATAACGGTAAAGAATTTGTACTTAAAGCAAATTACCAACAATACAACAAAAAAGAAGGTATCTTTATCGGAAACGGAAATGTAAGAGCATGGTACGATAACTATTACGCTAAAGGCCCTAAGGTTGTATGCTACCCTGATAAGGTGACAAATAAACCTCAGGAAGTATTTATGATAGGCCGTTCTACTATCAAAGAAAATGAAAAAGATATCACGGCAGATAAAATTAAAGTTATTATCGAACCTAAAAACTTCACAGCCGAAGGTAATGTAAAAACAGTTATTCACCAGGCAGGTGTTTCAAGCGAAAAAGCAGGGTTCTGATAAATGGAAAATGGGAATTTAAAAATGGAAAATAATGTTGAAAATGCTATTGAATGTTTTAAAAAAGGTGAATTTCAACAAGCAATAGATATCTTCAGTAATGTTTTGGAACACGAAGACGATAACGCAGAAATCTATAACAATATGGGGCTTTGTTACACGAAACTGGGAAATTTTGAACAGGCAGAAAAATCTTTTACAAAGTCTATAAAACTAAACCCGCTTATCCCTCAATCCTATATAAATTTATCTGATTTATATTATAAAGCAGGTGATTTGTCAGGTGCTATCGGGGTTTTAGAACGCGGAAGTTACGAAATGGAAGATAACTATGTTATCGCACACCTTTTAGCAAGAGTTTATATTGACGATTCCCGTTACGATATGGCTATTGTTGAGCTTGAAAAAATTCTTGACGCCCAGCCTGAAAACTATGATGCCTATTACGATTTAGGCAGAGTAATGTTTGAAATGGGTAACTATGAAGATGCCATTTCTAACTTTGAAAATGTTATCGAATACAAAGAAGATAATGAATTTTTATATTACTATCTGGCTCAGGCTTATGAGGCAAATAACGAGATTGATAAAGCAATCTCTAACTACCTGAAAGCGACTGCCGTAAATACAAAATTTGCTATGCCTTATAAAAAATTAGGTATTCTGTTTTTGGCAAGAGAAGATTACGAAGACGCAATAGAATTTTTTGAAGATTATATCAAACTTGATGTTCCCGACGAAGAAAGAAAAAGTGTTAACGAACTCATTAACAGAATAAAAGGGAAACTTGGATAAATGCACAAAAAATACTGGGTTAGTTTTTCATCAATAGAAACAATCGACTCTAAGTTTATCATTGCATTATTTGAATACTTTGGGGATATTGAAAGAGCCTTTAATGCCGGAGTTGATGAACTTTTGGAATTTGCCAAAAGTGTTAACGGAGTCTTACAGAAACGCATTAATGATTTTCTGAAAGTGCGCGATAAGATTGATCCGGATAAAATATATGATTCAGTCCTTGACAGAGGGTTAAAAATACTCACTTATGAGGACAGCGCTTATCCTTATATGCTCAAAAATATCTCAGATCCGCCTGCGGTAATTTACTACAAAGGTGATTTTTCTGTATGTAATCTTGAAAGAACCCTTGCGGTTGTCGGCTCAAGAAGAATAAGCAGAAACGCACAAGACTCTCTAAAAGTTGTGATGTCAGGACTAACAGGAACAGATTTATGTGTTGTATCAGGTTTGGCAGCAGGTGCTGATACTTTAGCACACAAAATTGCTCTCGATAACGGACTAAAAACAATTGGGGTAATAGGCGGAGGAATGGATAACCTTTATCCGTCATCAAACAAAGCATTGGTAGAGGAAATTATAAACGGAAACGGGGTAGTTATGAGTGAATATTTCCCGACCTTTGAACCGTTACCGTTCAGATTCCCTCAAAGAAACAGAATTGTATCGGGGCTTTCTTACGGAACACTTGTAGTGGAAGCGGCAATAAAAAGCGGGGCATTAATCACCGCTAATCTCACCCTTGAACAAGGCAGAGAGTTGATGTGTATTCCGGGATTAATTACTAACCCAAACACCGCAGGTATTTATAAAATGATTAAAACGGGAGCACATATTGTAACCGAATCGGAAGATATTCTGAACGCACTCGGCTGGACAATAAACAGACAAATACCTTTGTTTACAGATGAAAATAACTCTGCCGAAGTTAATTCCGATGAAGAAAAAATTATAAAATCAATAACGGTAGAGCCAAAAAGTTTTGACGAAATCCAAAAAGAAACAGAACTTGATGTGGATAGTTTGCTCGTTTGCCTTACAAATCTGGAACTTAACGGACTGATAGAACAAACAGCAGGGGACAGGTATAAAAGGACTGTCATATAAATTATTGTTTATCGGCAGAGCCGATATACAATAATTTACGGCACTAGGGCACTAAGATACTAAGGCACTAGGTTCATTTTTACGGCTTTGCCGTATATATTATTATATTTTGAGCATTATTTCGGAACCTTTCCTAGTGCCCTCCTGCCCTAGTG
>JAILHQ010000090.1 GCA_024695725.1 Cyanobacteria bacterium RUI128
AAGCATAGAAAGCGTTCTGTTCAAAAGGTTACCCATTGAGTTTGCCAGATGGGCATTAACCTTTTCTTTGAAATCTATATCGGAATAGTTTCCGTCTTTTCCGCAAGGTGCAGCCGTTGCCATATAATATCTGAGTGCATCCGGCTGTTCTAGTTCAAAACTTTCAAGTACGCTTGTCGGGGAAATAACATTTCCCAAAGATTTTGACATCTTAGTTTCGTCAATAGTTATCCATCCGTGAGCAAAAATGTGTTTTGGTAACGGCAGGCCCAGTGCCATCAGTATACCTATCCAATAAATACTGTGGAACTTCAGAATATCCTTACCGATAACGTGGACATCAACAGGCCACAAGTTTTTGAACTGTTCACTTCCGCCGTCGACATCATAGCCTATTGCGGTAATATAGTTTGAAAGTGCATCTATCCAAACATAAATACCCTGATCAGAATCGCCTAAAACATCAATACTCCACTCAACATTCGTCTTAGCCCTTGATACGGAAATATCCTCAATGTTTTCAAGCTGGTTCAAAACCTCATTTGCCCTGAATGCAGGAACAATAAAGTCAGGGTTTTGTTTTATGTGTTTTGCAATAGCATCTTTATATTTTGTGAGTTTAAAGAAATAGTTTTCTTCACTAACCTCTTCAGGTTTTTTAAGGTGATCAGGACAAAGACCGTCTTCAGTCAAGTCTTTTTCACTTAGAAAAGCTTCACAGCCGCTGCAATACAAACCGGTGTATTTGTTCTTATAAATATCACCCTGTTCAACCAATTTCTTAAATATATGTTGTACAACCGTCACATGCTCTTCGTCTGTCGTTCTTATAAATTTTGAATAGTCAAAATCTAGGGCTTTCCAAGCATCTTTAAACTGTTGTGCATTTTCATCACATAACTGCTGTGGGGTTATCCCTCTTGATGCAGCGGTCTTCTGTATTTTTATCCCATGTTCATCCGTACCCGTCAGCATAAACGTATTGTCACATCTTTGTGTGTAATGTCTGTATATGACGTCAGATAAAATCTTTTCGTAAGCGTGACCAATATGCGGTGCACCGTTAACATAATCTATTGCAGTAGTTGCATAAAACTTTTCCATATTTATTTCCTCACTTCTTGAAACTATTCTATCATAAACATTAATGACAAAACGTTTGTATTTATTGTATCATATTAGTAATTTAAGGAGTGTAATTCAATGATTAAGAGAGTTGTCACATTTATATTGTGTTTTGTTATTTGTTCCCCAGTGTTCTCAAAAAACATTTCGGGCGACTGGCATAACGATTTGAGAACACTGTTTTTGAGAAACAGCGCAATTATCTACACAATAAATATGCGCACCTTTAACGCAAAAGACAAAAACGGAAACGAACTTATTGACGAAAATGAAGAAAGCGGAAACTTCATAAACGCAATAGACGAACTTGATAACCTTTCAAAGATGGGAATAAACACCATCCACCTTCTCCCGATTACACCGGTCGGGAAAATAAAGGCATTCGGAACAGCCGGCTCACTATATGCTATGTCCGGCTTCGACTCTATTAATCCGCAAATATTATCAAAAGATGTGTCTTCTAACGGAATAAAACAAGCAACAAGATTCATAAAAGAATGCCATAAAAGAAATATCCGAGTTATTGTAGATTTGCCAAGCTGCGGGTCGTACGATTTATACGTAGAACACCCTGAATACTTCATCAAGGATGAAAATAATAACCCTGTTGTACCTCTGGACTGGACCGACGTTCGTCTGTTTGACTGCGGGACCGAAAAACAAATAAACGAAGACTTACTCACTCTGCATAAAAAATATATAGATATGGTTCTACAAATCGGAGCTGACGGACTCAGAGCTGATGTTGCGAGACTAAAATCCGAAAAATTCTGGAACGAATTGATAACATATGCAAGAGCGAAAGATTCTGAATTTTTATTTCTGGCTGAAGCATCAAATCTATGGACAGAACCGGTTTCAAAATACGCTCTTAATACATCTGTCGATAAACTCTTCAATGCAGGTTTTGACGGATATCTGGGAAGTTATTTCGAGTTAAAAAACCTAAAAACAGGAAAAGAATTTATCACAATGGTTCAGAACGATTTAAAACTTTTCAAAAAATATAACAACGAAAAAACTGTAATAGGTTCATTCTCAACACACGATGAAGTTAGCCCGGTTCTGATAAACGGTGCAAATTTTTCAAAAATGCTAATTTGGCTGAACACAACATTACCGCTTAATGCATATTATATTGACGGATTCCCGACCGGAGATACTTATAAATATCAATGGGCAAATAAAGTTGCAACAAAATCGCAGACAGACGACGAATACTACTTTACCCACAACGGCAAAATAGATATATTTAACCTTTCAAGAAAACCAGGCGGAAAAGATAACACAATTTATGACGAATTTGTTCTTGCAAACAAATTCAAAAACTACTATGCCCATGACCTTTACAAGGCGAAATTCGTTCCGCTGAAAACATCTAATACGAACGTTTTTGCCTATGCCAGAGTGTTCGCAAACAACGCTTTAATCGTTATAGGAAATATCGATTTTAAAAACCCTCACGAAGTAATCGTAAAAGTACCGAAACTGAAACCGAATAAAAGAATTTTGAACCTGAGAGTACCACAAACAATCAAAAACGAATACACAAACGGAAAACTTAAGGCGAACATGAAACCGGGCGATATTCAGGTTCTGCTGATTAAGAATCTGGTGTTCTAATGCTTACAACGTTAGCAGTAATATCAAGAATATTTTCTAATTCGGTTGCTAACTTATACCAAAAGAAAGCTTCTGAGACATCATCATCAGTGGTAACAAACCTTGTTGCATATTTTATTATGAGCGCAATATGCTTCATACCCGCAACCTTTGTTAATTGGAGTCAGTATAATCTGAATTTTTGGCTGAACGTAATTTTTGCGGGAACACTGTGTACAATAGGAACAATTGCGCTAATAGAAGCACTCAAAATAGGGGAGTTATCGGTATTAGCACCCATTAATGCCTATAAATCACTTGTCGGGCTATTGGGAGCCTTCCTGCTTTTAGGAGAATTTCCCTGCACAAAAGATTTAATCTGCGTATTTTTTATAATAGTCGGAAGTTACTTTGTGCTCGTGGAAAACAATAACAAATTTTCACTGAAAATATTTCTACGCCGTGATATAAGACTCAGGATATTTGCCCTGTTATGCTCAGGGATTGAGGCTGCCTTTCTCAAGAAAATCATACTGTTATCATCCTTTGAAGTTTGTCTTATTCTCTGGTGTTTCAGCGGGTTTGTATGTTCGCTTATAATCTTCTTATTAAAAAGAGAACCCCTAAAAATCAAAAAGGGGAGTCTGCCTGACTGCACTATTATCGCGCTGATGCTTCTTATTATGCAGCTTACAACAAACTATGTCTTTTCAAAAATCGAAGTCGGAACCGCTCTTGCACTGTTTCAGCTTTCGTCACTTGTATCTTTGTATTTCGGATACAAGATTTTTCACGAATCAAATATGTTCAGAAAAATTATCGGAACAGTCATAATGATATCAGCCGCAGTTGTTATACTGTTATAATATGTAACAATCTTCCGACACGACAGCAAATTATTTTCTTCAGACGTTATATAAAAGCACGGATAAAATCAGGGGAGTAAAATATGAACATAACATTATCACCTATAACAAACACTTACAGACCGGCTTTTAAGGGTTACACATATATCGGCGGAGACGATAACGACTCACGTTATGAAAGCGATTATGATGATTATAAAGTAGATTATGATATCTATAAGGAAGATTTGAAACGCGCAAGATCGCACGGGTTTCAGGAAGGCTGTATCGCAGGTTTTGGTGCAACAGCAATACTAGGGATGCTGCTTGTCGGTGCTGACAGCAAAAATAACCAAAAAGAAACAGATAAATTTATTAACCGAATCGATTCCGTCTATAAATCAAACGATATTAAAGAAGGCGAATTTATGGTGAAAGATATGAACGGGGATGAAAAGCCTGATTTTGTACTATTCAAAAAAGACGGTTCTAAAGTTGTTATTGATATTAACAACAGAAACATTGTTAATCAAAAGAAATAATATAAACAAAAAACAAAATAAACAAAAATAAAACAGGATAACCTTCGTTATCCTGTTTTATTTGCCGATGGTCGGGGTGTCTTGACCTGTTCGCGTTAAACGTGTCTTCGAATTTTGCTTCAATGAACTTCGTTCCTTTCGCAAAAGTCCTCCGCACTCTGCTCACAGGTCGCTCGAACCAATCAAAAGCTCCGCTTTGTCGGTTCTTCCCCCGACAATATACGATTTTATCGAAATAAAATAGGATAACTCACGTTATCCTATTTTATTTGCCGATGGTCGGGGTCGAACCGACACGTAGTTGCCTACACCAGATTTTGAGTCTGGCACGTCTACCAATTCCATCACATCGGCTTATGTAATTTTCAAACGGGCTTAACCCATACAGAAAGGATAACAAAAAAACATATAAATATCAAATATAATTTTTACTTTTCTAAAAATATCATTAAAAACTATACAAAATAATATTCTTTTTGAGGTGTAGATGGTAAAAAATTTCAGTATGAGAAAAATTTTTAAAGTACTCATTATTGCTATTTTCTTCGGAATATTTACTCCACTATCACAAGCAACGGTGCTGCAGGGGGGAGTTAATGCCGATGGTCTTATTAAACATTTTCATACAATAATTGATAAAGTCACAGGAAAACCTGTACCAAACGCAAGAATAACAGTCCCATCAAATAACTACGTAACTTACTCGGATATAAACGGGCACTTTGAGCTAAAAACTTGCCTAAAAGGACAATCAATAATTTCTGTAGAAAAGAACAACTATAAACCATATTCACAGACCATAACACAAAAAATGCAAGAATCGCCGATGATTATGGCTATTGAAGCGATATCACCATTTGATATAAATATAGAAACCAGACTGTGCCATCTTGGAGACAATAACTATTCAGAAGCCTCGTCAAATGCGGGCTATTTTAAAACCCTGGCGGCCGGACCGATATATACAAAAGAATTTTATGTCGGGGGGAATCTTCCTGATAAACAATACTATCTGGTTATTGGTTCTATCGTCGGTATCGACACAGCGATGGCCAGAGGTATTGGACAAAACAGAATTACAAACTCATTTGCGAGTCCTCCATCGGTTTATCTTAACGGACACAAGATTGCGGAAATCCAAATCAACGGAGATAATCAAAAAATACGTCTCCCACACACAATACTTAAATTTAATCAAAAAAATACAATAATGATTCGTGCAGGAAGAAATCTCATGCAAATAGCTTACGTAGATTATGACGACATTGAGTTTATGAACATCAGCATACAAGCTTTTGAAAAACCAAAACAACAACGACTCGGATTCCATTGGGAATATTAACTTTTATTAACTTGATGTTTTAAGAAATGTAACAATTTTATAATTTTTATACTATTTTTTGTAAATATTTGTAACAAAATTGCTGAATTTTAGGGTTAAAATTTCTGTCATCCTGAAGCTTTATCTGAAGGATACACAAGTGGGCATAAGCATTGTTATCACTACATTTATCCCAAATATTAAACTTTGTAACGATATCGACGGAAACGTTAAAGAAAATGTCTATTAATGACGTAGATATAAACGTAATTACAATAGCCAATTATGGCAAAACCTATAGGGAAAAGAAAGGAAACACAAGCAAGACAATGGGTATGTCGTCGTCACAAGCTAGATTGCTTACCTTGACCGCAAGGATGCATGACATAGAGCTCAGATCTCAGCGAATACAGGCTGAGAAACTTCGTCTTGCGAATGAATCTGACAAGGTGTATGCAAACTACTTACAGGCTTTAGATGCTAAGAAACTTCAG
>JAILHQ010000099.1 GCA_024695725.1 Cyanobacteria bacterium RUI128
GGGGACTATGGTGGGGAGGATGGTAGGACGTTGGAAGAAGTGGGATGAGGGATACTAGTGAGAAGAGGGAGTGATCGAATTGGTGGTGGTAAATGTTGGGATATGGGGTATAAATACAATATGAAAAATATTTATCCTTAATTAATCCGTAATTTTTAGTTATTACTGAGTTTTGCATGCCTTATGTGTAAAATTTGTTAATATTTGCAAAAAAAATAGCAATTCTGCTTTTTTTTGGGTGTTAGATATAGTATAATAAGTGTGTAGGTAAATTTTGGAACAGCATCAATCATACAGAGAAAAAGAACAATCAGGTTCTTTAAATATGGCAGGTATGACCTCTCCTCTCTCGGCTGCTAAATTGGCGGCTAAGGTCAATTCGCTTGCAACTTCTCCGTCCACTCCGCGTAGGACGCCTATTCGTGTGAATGCACCTGTCCCTCAAAAGCTTGACGTTGACTATAAAACAATGGTTGATAAGCTCGCAGAAATCAAACCTGTTCAGGATATAAATGCTTACTACCTTGCAGTTCATAAAATTTTAACAAGATATTTGGCTTGTTCTTTTACCGCATTTGGTCTGTTTAATGAGACCTCTAAATGTATCAACCTGAAACTTATTGACAAGGCAGAAAATATTTATTCCTCAAAGATTTTTGGTTCTGACAGTGAAAACCCTGTTTCTCAATGTTTCTACACAAGAAGATTAATCACGAAGGATAATGTAGATTTCTTAAATATGTCTTACTTTAACGGTCATAAAGTCAGTATTCTGCCTATGATTTCCGTTAATAAATGTATCGGCGTTATGCTTATTGCTGACAGATATGTTGACTCTTCAGAAAAATTGTATAACTTTATTGCAAACTATGTTGCCCTCACAATGGACAATATAAGTTTGGTTGAAAAGAGTGAAGAACACGTTAATACAGACTCATTGACTCAGTTGTATAACCACAGAGGTTTCCAGGAATGTCTGGACAAAGAATTGCATAAAGCAAAAGAAACAAATACAGAAGTTTCTATTGTTATGCTTGACGTAAACAATATCTCTAAAATTAACAGAGAATTAGGGCACGGCAAAGGTGATGAGGTTATTAAGCTTGTTGCAGAAAAGGTTAAAAATAATCTTCGTAAATCTGATATCGCCGGAAGATACGGCGGTGACGAAATCGCAATGATTTTGCCGAATACCAACATATCAGAGGCTAAGTATATAGCAGAATATATTACGTATAGTCTGTCTTGTTGTTTTGTTGACGATGTCGGACCGGTTAAGGTTGCAGTTGGTGTTGCATCTTATCCGGAATGCGCAAAAGAACAAGAAAAATTGTTACTGTTGACAGAACAGGCTATGTATATTTCTCAGGCTAAAGGTTATAAAGATGGTATGTCTGCAATCATTTCATCAGCTGACTACAACTTCTGGGATGATGCGGCTCTTAAATCTTATGCTGAAATTATTTCTAAGCGTCACGCACAAATGGGGGTTAACTTCGAAGAAGAATTACTCCATAAGTTCAACTCGGAAGAAATTAATTCTCAAAACCACCTTGAAGAAATTGCTAAATCTCTTGCAGGTGCTATTGATGCGAAAGACCCATATACAAAAGGTCACTCAACTTCTGTTTCAAGATACTCTGAAGCTTTGGCAAGAGCAATGAATCTACCTGAAAATGAAGTTGACAGAATTGCTTTGGGTGCTTTATTACACGATGTCGGTAAAATCGGTATCCCTGAAAATGTTCTGAAGAAACCGGAAAAATTGTCTGATGAAGAATGGAACATCATGAAACAACACCCTGTAATCGGTGCAGAAAAAGTGCTTCAGCCAAATGAATCTCTCAGAGATTTAATCCCTATCGTTAAATATCACCACGAACACGTGGACGGTACAGGTTATCCTGAACATCTAAAAGGCGATCAAATACCGTTGTCAGCTAAAATTGTTGCGGTTGCGGATGCATTCCACGCACTCGTTAGTGACAGACCGTACAGAAAAGGCCTCGGCTTAGATACTGCCTGCGATATTCTGCTGCAGGGCGCCGGCAAACAATGGGATTCTAATCTGGTTTCTAAATTCGTCCAGATCGCTCCGTCACTGGTCGGAAAGATATAGGAAGAGTTTACTCTTTAAAATAGTTTTAGTGTTATTTATCTACATAAATTTTATCGGTCGAACGTAAATTGACCGATTTTTTTTTATAGGGGTAAATTATAGCAAGATACCATTTATTAAGTATTGTAAATTTCAATTAGAGTGTTGGCAATTTGATATATATATATATACTTTATATAACTATGATATTAAGAAAATAATGATGATAAATTTAAATGTGAAGTAAAAAGAAGAAAATGGAGGATTACATTATGCCCGGAAGTTATGATTCAGGTGATGCAACAAGAGTTGCTGCAACAGGAGCAGTGCAGCCTGCAACAGTGCAGGCATTAGAGCGTGCAAAAGAGAACCCCGAAATATTTCTGTTTGGTGGGGTTGGAGGAGCAATGGCTGCTAATGCAGCAGGATCTTCATTTCAAGAGAATTTTCAACCAGCCATTGATATGGCACAGAGGCTATTAACTGGAGGTTTTGCTGCAATGACGGTCGATGGTTTCTCAGAAGATTATATAAAGCAAAATGCGGAAATGACAATAAAAGTATTAAATGGTGCGGCACAATTAGCATCAGGAACTCCTCAACAACAAGTATTGCAGCGAGCAATAGACAAAGTGAAGGCTGATCCTGTATCAGCGTTATGTGTCAGCGGTTTAGTTGGGACAATTGTCCAAGAAGCAGCAAATGCTATTGGAGATTTCTTTAGCAGCGGAAATTAATTAATATAATAATTTCTAATTATATAAAACAGGTTGAACTATATAGCTCAACCTGTTTTGTCTTTGCAAGTTGTAAGATTGTATCTTAAGGAACGGTTTATACAATTGATTAGAGCCGAAAAATATGATATATTACCATACATATATACAGTTGGCTAGTTTAAAATATTAAAAAGTGTAGTTATATTTTATTTGAAAGGGGTTCTTATGAATAAAAATATTGTGATATTAGTACTGGTTTTTGTATTACCGTTATTTGCATATTTCATGTTGTCAAAAACTAATAACGGCAGTATGACAGTTGCTGAAACAGGCAGCCCTCAGCTCATAAAATTTACTTCAGATATGTGTGGGGAATGTAAAAGAGTGGAGCCTGTTGTTAATAAAGTTATGGCAAAATATCAGGATTCGGTTCAGTATATTGTAATACCAGTTCAGGTGCGTAATAAATATAATGTCGATATGATGACTAAATACAATGTTACGCTTGTTCCAACAATTATTTTATTAGATAAGAACCGAAAAGTTGTGCATCGTATAGAAGGTTATGTTGCACCTGATACTTTAGATAATTACCTTAGAGATATTTGTAAATGATAGATATTTCAAATTATTTTGTAGCACAGGCATCTGTAGGGAATTTTCAGCTGATGTTTATTCTGTTTTCATTCTTAGGTGGGGTCCTTGCTTCAATTTCGCCTTGTTCTCTTGCAATGCTGCCGATAGTAATAGGTTATATCGGAGGTTATGGCGGTAATGATAATAAAAAGATATTCTGGCAGCTGATGTCGTTTATTATTGGTTCGGCTCTGGTTTTTAGTATTATAGGTGTCTTTTGTGCTCTGACGGGGAAAGTCTTTATATCATATGCAGGTAATTATTTTTTGATTATTCTTGCATCATTTTTGCTCGCATTAGGACTTCATCTTTTAGGAATACTTGAATTGAATTTTCCTGCCTTGATAAACAAAATACCTCAAAACAGGAATAACTCAAAGTTTCTCTATCCGATGTTACTTGGTGCAATTTTTGCAATAGCGGGAACACCGTGTTCTACACCTATACTTGCAGGAATTATGAGTTTCGCTGCAATTACAAACAGTATTCTGCTCTCTGTAATTATGCTATTCTCATTTGCTCTCGGGCAAGGTTTAATATTGGTCATTGCAGGCATGTTTACAGGATTGATTAAAAAGTTCGGTTCGGTTGTATCGTTGTCCGAAATGTTGATAAAATTCTCCGGGGTGCTTCTTATTCTTGCTTCAATATATATGTACTATAAGATATTTGCGAAATTTTTCTTATTTTAAGACCTTCTTCAAATATTGTCCGGTATATGAATCTTCACATTTTGTTATCTCCTCAGGTGTTCCCTGTGCAATAACCGAGCCTCCGTCGTTACCGCCGTTCGGGCCTAAGTCGATAATATTATCTGCAATTTTTATTAAATCCATGTTGTGTTCAATAATCAAAATGGTATTCCCTGCATCTGCAAGTCTGTGTATTATTTTGATTAGTTTATCTAAATCTGCCCAGTGAAGTCCGACAGAAGGTTCATCAAGTAAATACAAGGTCTTTCCTGTTGCACGTTTGTTCAGTTCGGAAGCGAGTTTTATTCTTTGTGCTTCCCCGCCTGATAATGTCGTAGCACTTTGACCCAGTTTTATGTAGTCAAGACCTACATCATTTAATGTCTGAAGTTTATTTTTTATCTGAGGAACACTGTCAAAAAATTCCAGTGCTTCTTTTACACTCATTTCAAGTACATCATATATTGTTTTACCTTTGTACTTAACTTCTAATGTTTCTTTGTTATATCTGTGGCCTCCGCAGACATCACATTTGACGTAAACATCAGATAAGAAATTCATCTCTATTTTAAGAAGTCCGTCACCTTTGCAGGCTTCGCATCTTCCGCCTTTTACATTAAAACTGAATCTGCCAGCTTTGTACCCGCGCATCTTTGCTTCATTGGTTTTTGCAAAAAGTTCTCTAATCGGTGTAAACACATCTGTGTAGGTGGCAGGGTTAGAGCGAGGAGTCCTTCCTATTGGCGACTGATCTACCTCGATTACCTTATCTATATGTTCAAAACCCGTAATCTCTTCAACTCCCTGTGGTTTTGGTTTGTTTCCTCTCAGTTTATGCAGGGCATATTGATAGATAATGTCGTTCATAAGAGTTGATTTTCCGGAACCTGAAACCCCTGTTAGTACGGTTATTTTACCAAGCGGAATATCAACATCAATATGTTTTAGGTTGTTTTTATATGCATTTTTGACTCGCAGATATTCTCCACTTCCTTCTCTTAGAGTGTCGGGAACAGGTATAAATTTTTTACCTGATAAAAATTTACCGGTTAGAGAGTCGTCTGATTTTATAATATCCTCTAACTGACCGCTGGCAACAATTTTTCCGCCGTTTACTCCGGCTTTTGGCCCGATATCTACAATATAGTCGGCATTTCTCATTGTGTCTTCATCGTGCTCTACTACGATAAGTGTGTTGCCTAAATTACGTAATCTCAACAATGTTTTGATAAGTCGGTCGTTATCCTTTTGATGAAGTCCGATAGATGGTTCATCAAGTACGTACAAAACTCCTGACAGGCCGCTTCCTATCTGGGTTGCAAGCCTTATTCTCTGAGCTTCTCCGCCAGAGAGTGTCCCTGCCATTCTGGCTAAATCAAGATAACTTAACCCTACATCCATAAGGAATTTTAGTCTGGAGCGTATTTCATCAAGCACCTGTTTGACAATCTTTAACTGAAAATCTGTAAGTGTAAGATACAGATCGGATATAAATTTGTGTGCTTCATCAATCGGCATAAGACAAAATTCGTGAATATTTGTTCCGTTTATTTTTACGGCAAGAGGGAACGGTTTCAGTCTTCCGCCGCCGCAGGCTTCACAAGGAGTGGTTATCATATATTTCTGGATTTCTTCTCTCCAGTATTCTCCCTCAGATTCCTGATAATGCTTCATTAAGAATGGTATAACTCCTTCGTATCTTCTCAATTTTTTGCGGTATCTTTTTGTACCAAATTCTTTTACGTTTATCCACATGGTTTCTTTGCCGGAACCGTACAAAATAATATGCTGATGTTCTTTTGAGAGTTCTCCAAACGGGGTATCCATGCTGAATTCATAATGGTCTGCGACACTCTGCAAAAGATCAAAGTAGTAGCTGTTTGATGTTTTGCTCCACGGATATATTGCACCGTCTCTGAGTGATTTGGTTTTGTCAGGAACAACTAAATCGTCATCTACCGTGAAATCAAATCCGAGCCCGCCGCACCTTTCGCAGGCACCATAAGGGTTATTAAAACTGAATATTCTTGGAGCCAGTTCTTCAAAACTTATTCCGCAGTTTTCGCAGGCAAGTTTTTCGCTGTACATAACTTCGTCCTGACCGATAATGTCAATAATAACAATTCCGTCAGCTTTTTGAAGTGCGGTCTGAACGCTGTCTGCTATTCTTGACTGTGCAGTCGGTTTAACTACTACCCTGTCAACAACAACATGAATATCGTGTTTCTTTGTTTTTGCAAGTTCTATATCGTCTTCGTCAAGGTTATAAACTTCGCCGTCAACCTTAACCCTGACAAAACCTTCCTGTCTGAGTTCATTAAAAAGTGAAGAATATTCACCCTTTTTACCTTTTACGACAGGTGCTAAAATTTGTATCTTTGTACCCTCAGGCTGTTTAAAAATACTTGAAACTATTTCGTCAATTGTCTGAGGCTTAATCTCTGCTCCGCAGACAGGACAATAAGGTGTCCCGACTCTTGCATATAAAAGTCTTAAATAATCGTAAATCTCTGTTACCGTTCCTACTGTAGAACGCGGGTTGTTGCTCGTTGATTTTTGATCAATGGATATTGCAGGTGTCAGTCCGTCAATGGAATCTACATCCGGCTTATCCATCTGGCCGAGGAATTGTCTTGCATAAGTGGAAAGGCTTTCAACGTATCTTCTCTGACCTTCGGCAAAAATGGTGTCAAACGCCAGCGAACTTTTCCCTGAACCTGATACACCTGTAAATACAATAAGCTGATCTTTAGGTAAATCTAAAGACACATTTTGCAGATTATGTTGCCTTGCTCCTCTTATTGAAATACAGTCTTTCATTTCTTCCCCTTTCTAAACATTCTACACCAATAATACTATAACGACAAGAAAAGCATTGATTTATGTATATGCAGATGTTATAATCCGATTAGAAAAAGAATAGAGGGCATTATGAGATTTATAGCGCTTTTGCTTACGTTTCTGACATTATCAATGAATATATCTTTTGCAGCGCCATATAAGGCAAATGCAAAAACTGCGCGTATCCCTGCCGGAACAAAGTTATCTCTTGAGCTATTACAGACAGTCGATACTTTGGCTTGTCAGGAGGGTGATTCTTTCAATTTAATGTTATTAAACGATCAAAAGATTAACGATAAAGTGGTTTTGCCTGCAGGCTCTGTCATAAGAGGTTCTGTTCAAAAGGTTAAATCATCAAAAAGATTATCAAGAGGTGCTGTGCTTTATCTTGATTTCGATCACGTCGTAACTCCTACCGGAAGACAGCTTCCTATAAGTTTGAGTGTTTACGGTATGACAACGGTTACCTATGACGGTGGCATATACAGAACTCTCGGATATGGTCAGGCTCTACAAAACAACTGGACAAAAACTTGTGATATAACAAAAATTTCCACAAATTTCGGACGTAAGGCAGGCGATGTTATTCCGGGTTCACAGTTTATAACTACTCCGATTTGTGCTCTCGGCGGTGCAATAGGCGGGTTTGGTTATCTCATCGGTGACAGTTTTATAGATTTGTTCAGAAAGGGCGAAGAAGTTACCCTTTATAAAGGTTCTACTCTGGAGGTTATTTTGGCTCAGCCGATAGATGTTCCGATAAGTTAGAATACAAAAGTTTTAAAATAGAAAAAGATACGCACAATTTGTGAGTATCTTTTTTTGCGGCATAGTCTTAACGGCTCACGAACGTACTACAATTATATTATTTACCCCTGCCGAAAAACTGCAAAAAGGAGTTAATACTACGATTAACTCCTCAAAATAAACTATTTAATTGTCCTAAAGTCTATTCGGTTAATGCCTCCTCAAAATAGTCTACTACCGTTGACATTACACTGTTGAACAATGTTTCCAGTTCTTCTGATACTGCCAACATTAAATCTTTTTCTTGCATAATCCATTCCTCACTTAACTTATTTAATTTCAACTATCTTTCGTATCCTTACATTATTCATAAACGGATAATTCAGGTGAAATCTTTAACAATGTTAACTGTTTTGTTACATAAGTTCATGAAAAACATGTGCAATTCAGTAATAATAAGATTTTGTTTTGTAACAATTATTAAAAATAGGCGTATTGTTTAGCAATTTTTTGTTTTTAGCGGTGTTAAACCGAGTGTAAAGTATAAGGTGTGTTATGTCTATAGTATCAGCAGGCTCAGAAATTTTATCCCATAACATAAAAGGCAGTTCAACAAGATTTGCAACAGAAGCCGGCAAAGTTGCACGCAGTCTTAACAGAATTGCGCAGAGATCCGGTAAAGCTGACAGAATGGCATACACCTTCCCAAAGGCAACACCGGAAGACTTACTAAGACTTACATCCAAAAAAATAGAAGACAGTTATAAACGTGTTACCTGGACAAATCCAAATGATAATAAGGTATATCACATCTTGGAAGAGGGCAGAAAAGGTGGAAAAATTCAGGTAAGAATCTTAAACAGTGAAGGCGAGTTTGTTAAAAATGCTGAGCTTGAGCCTAAGAATATAGTAATTTTTGATAACTTCTTTAGTCCAAGAGGAGTTACACATGGCGAAATGATGGAAACTTTTATAAGAAGATTTAATCCTTTTGCAAATGTAGAAAGACTTGAGCATAAAAAAGGACTTATAGAAAACTTAAGGTATCGAGGAAAACTTCCGATAGGTCTTGAACTGAAACGATTCCAAACTCTGGAAAGTCAAGTTGAAAAAGGTAAAAAAGTTGATTATATATCTATGTCAGAAACTCATCTTGTGGATATAGAAGATGTTGTAAAAGAAAAAGGAAGTGTTCAACAGAAATATGTTGCTCAAAGTCCGTACATTCGCGAAATAGAACCTATCTTCAAAAGGCTGATGTCATCAGGTACACGTATTATTGAAGCTGCAGGCAATGAAGCAAATTTCGCAAAAGAAGTAGTATCTGACAGGCTGGCAATAGAAGGTGTTGAAGGCGTAGGCTCACTAAAAGGACGTCGTATCGCACAGGATTCCTGCTCAAGAAACAGTGTATTTACCCAGCACTATGAACAAAGAAATTATTCTGCACAATTAGTCACTGATGAAAACGGCAAGGCTTTAGGGGTAAATCTTACCGGTCAAAGCGGTGTAGATCTTCCTCTGAATTGGAAAACAAAGAAACTTGTAGGACGTAAATTCGGCGGGACTTCTTATGCCGTACCTGTAAGGGTTGCCAAGCTTGCTCTTAATGATATGATGCAGGGAATTATTTAGTATTCTTGCTCAAATCGATAAAACATGTCATAATTGAATAGTAACAGTTGGCAGTTGAGATTTTTTATGATAGGTTTCCCGTTTGAATTAGATGAATTTCAGAAAGATGCATGTAAATGTATCGAAAATAAGGAAAGCGTTGTTGTATGTGCCCCTACGGGTGCAGGTAAAACCGTTATTGCAGAATTCGCTATCCAGCTTGCTTTAGAAAACGGTGAACGCATATTCTATACAACTCCCCTGAAAGCATTATCAAATCAGAAGTTCTACGATTTCGGGCGGAAATACGGCTCCGATAAAGTCGGTTTGCTGACCGGCGACACCTCAATTAACCGTAACGGGCAAATTGTCGTTATGACAACAGAAGTCTTCAGAAATATGCTCTATTGTACGAATTTTGGTTCAATATCAGACAATATGAATAATGTACGATATGTCGTTCTTGATGAAGTTCACTATATGAACGATGAACAGCGCGGAACGGTTTGGGAAGAAAGTATCATATACTGTCCGACTGATGTTCAGATTATTGCATTGTCTGCAACTGTTGCTAATGCGGAACAGCTTACCCAGTGGATAAATACGGTTCATTCAAAAACAACTCTGATAAATACCGATTTCCGCCCTGTTCCTCTGAGGTACTACTATTTTGACAGTTCACAGCCTGACAGGCTCCTTCCGTTACTCACTCCGGGCGGGGTGCTTAATAGAAAAATAAGACCCGAAAAAAAAGATTTTAAAAGGGGCCCGAGAGGGAAAGCACAGCAGAAAAGTCATGTGAAAGAAGTTGTAAGAAACCTGTATAACAATGATATGCTCCCTGCAATATATTTCACGTTTTCGCGTAAAAAATGTGATGAGCAGATGGAAAAATGTGTTTCCCTTGAGCTTGTTACAAAAGAAGAGCAGGAAAGAATAAAACAGGTAATAGACGATTTTCTGATAGATAACCCTTATCTGTACAACAATAAGCACATGGAATATTTACTCCAGGGTGTGGCATCACACCACGCGGGGCTTTTGCCGAGCTGGAAATTATTAGTTGAAAAATTGTTCCAGGAAGGGTTGATAAAAGTTGTTTTTGCAACGGAAACACTTGCAGCAGGTATAAATATGCCTGCACGTTCTACGGTCATAAGTTCTATCAGCAAAAGAACAGACAGCGGACACAGAACTCTTACCCCAAGTGAGTTTTTACAGATGTCGGGGCGTGCGGGACGCCGAGGTATGGACGAAGTCGGGTATGTTACCATAGTTGGAACCCCATTTCAGTCACCTCAGGAGGTCGCAGAGTTAGTTCTCTCTGATGCAAATCCGTTGGAAAGCCGTTTCGCACCAAGTTATTCTATGGTTCTGAACCTGCTTCAAAGGTTTACTATGGATGAGGCAAAAGAGCTTATTCTGAAGAGTTTTGGGTATTTTTCATCAAGCTCAAGGCTGGAAGGGCTTCAGGCCATGATTGATCAGAACGACAAAAAATTAAAAGAAATATCCGATTTTGTGTGTCCGTACAAATATACAACTGACGATTTGATTGAATATAACAAGGTTCGCGATAACTACGTTCAGAACAGGCGGGTTATGAAAACCATATACCGTCAGGAAAAGGGCAAGAAAAGACCGCTTTCCCCTGAGGCTGTTGAGTTCGAAAAATTCGTCAAATCGCTGTTAAACAAAATGCACGAGTTTCAGTGTGGTCAGTGTAACAGATACAAAAAGCACATGAAAGAGGTTGATCTCATTGAACGTTACAGAAAACGTGCTAGCTATCTGAACAAGGAGATGGAGGCTCAAAAAGATATCTTCTGGAATAAATTTGTTGCTCACAGAAATGTTCTTGCACATTATGAGTATCTTAAAGACGATTTTCCTACAGATAAGGGTAAAACCGGTTCTCAGATACGTTCGGAAAATGAATTGTTTATTGCTGAAATAATCTTCTCTAATGTACTGGAAGGGCTTACCCCTGCAGAGCTTGCCTCTGTTATTTGCTCAATTACAACCGAAGATTTAAGGGTTGAATCAGGGCTTGGACTCCCTCTTTCTCCGAACGTCAGAAAAACACTTAACAAAATAAAAGATATAAGACGGAAACTTGAAAAAGTACAGAATGATAACAAGGTTGAAGACGTTATGTATATCAACTCGTATTATTCTCCTTTGATAGAACTCTGGGTTGTAGGAGAAGAGTGGGAAGAAATAATGAATCAAGCGGGTGATACCGGTGAAGGTGATATCGTCCGCTGCTTTAAACGTGTTGTTGATGTACTCAGACAATTTACAACTATTGATAATGTTTCTGAATCTCTTGTGTTTACAGCGCGTGAGGCAATCAATGCTATCCTGCGTGAACCAATTGATGTTGATTAGGTCTTAAATGGGTTAATTTTAAATGTGTGATTTTGATGAATGTTTCGTATCGGTTAAATACGATGAAATGTTCGAAAAAAATTGTGAGGTGGATTGAATGTGGTATTATAATTTATTTTTGTTTTTGTGTAGGTAAAATCTGTTTTTTATACAATAAGGGCAATTCCGGGTAGAAGGGGTGGGTAGATTGGATAAAAAGAATTGCCCCTTTTGTATTAAAAATCTGCATTATAATTCAATAACCATGATAAGTACACGATTATCTGTTTTATTTGTTTTATCGTATGGTTCAAATTAGCAATATGCTCTGAAACCGCGATTAGGACCGTAAGTGCAAGAACTGTAAGTATAAATTCTGCCAACGAGTGATGGAGAAGTGTAGTGAGAGTAGCCGCCGTAGTTATAACCACGGTTAACTGCCCAGCCGCCATCGACTAATGAGTTTAAGCAGGTTGGTTGACTTGGATCGAAGAAGCAGGTGCGTAAATAACCTGTGCTTGGAATTGCTGACAAGTTACGTCTGTAACCGAAACCCCAGCGGCCAAAAAGGCCCAAGTTGCATCTTGTGCTTAATGCTAAACCAAAACCGAATCCGCTTAAAAATCCACTCATTTTAAATTTCCCCATTTAATCCCCGTACTATATAAAAGTATTTTTTGATTTGAGAATTGCCTTTTTGGGTTGGTTTCGCTTAACATTTCTTTACAATATCTGCTAAGTTGCCATAAAACCGGCTGCTTGAGACATTTTGTATTTTCTATTACATTCTTTTACCTGATTACTGCAGTTGCCTTCAATTGTGTCGAATGTGTTATCAGAATACACTTTCGAAACAATACCCGTATGTGATTTCCAGAATACAGCGTATCCCGGTTTAATATTGCTTGCATTTGCCTCGCTACCGGAGATAAATTTTCCTTTACTCTTAGCAAAACTCATCAGACCGGGAACAGAGTTTTTGTACGCACCTGTTAAATCAACTCCGGCTTCCATTAATACCGAAGATACGAATGCAGCACACCATGGCATTGAACGTGAACTCCAGTTCATGCCGACTTTTTGCCAGAATATATCTGCACTTCCGTTATTTTCGTTTAATCCAATGTATTTTGATGCAATATTAACTATTCCGGAAGTATCCTGATATTGCGAAGCTGCATAATTTCCTTCTGCAACACCCAAAGTTTGGGAAGCACTTTTTAATCTGGCTCTTGCTGAGGTTATTTCGCCAGTTGTGGTTTCAACTGCAGTTGTAAATTTTGTACTATATTCATTCTTCGCGGTATCATAAGAGGTTTTTGCATCAGATAACCCTGAAAGTCCTGAATTTGTTCTAACCGCATTTTCAATTTTTTCGTTAAGTTTTCTGTCAGCTTCTTCGTATAACGCTTTTGCTCTGTTACGTTCCTCTTTTAATTGGTTTAGAGCTTCAGTATTGTTGATAGTTCTTTCTAAATTTTCTTTTTCTCTGGTTAAGTCAGCTAACTCTTCGGTTACTTTGGTAATCATTTCTGTTACTTTTGTCGCATCACTACTCGTTGAGCGATTGCTTTCCAGGTTTTGTTTTTTCTCTGTTAAAGCAGTTATTTTTTCGTTAATGATAGTTAAAGCGCTGCCGGAAATACCACTGTTTGATTCGAATTGCGCAACCGATTTACATTTCTGGTAATAGTCCTTCTCAAGCCTGTCGACTTCTTTTTTGTCATTTCGCAGTTCGTTTGCAAGGGATGTTTTACCACCGTTCGCAAGTACGGTGCAGATTGCCTCGAAACCTTGATCTCTTTTTTCTTTGGCTTTTTTTACATCCTCGTTTGTACCGTCATATATACCATATAACTGTGTTTCTTTTGCGGTAAGTTCGTCTTTTGCTTGTTGGACATTTTGTTTAAGCTCTTTAATCTTTGCTTCATTAGAAGCCTGATTATCGATAGCACCGTCATTTCCTGTTATCGCTGTTGCAGGACCAACATCACTGCTACCTCCGCCTGCAGCTTCTTTTGCTTTTGCAATTTTTATTGCTTCAGCACGTTTTTTAGCTTCGGCAATTAATTTTTTCTCAAGTATTTCAGCCTCTTTTGCGGCAATTTGAGCATCAAGTGCCTTTATCTCGGCTTTCGCACCTTCAATATCCGACAATGCTGCAGCTTTTTGAGTCTCAAACTTTTGGACTTCGTCCTGATATTTCTTTGTTGCATCGTTATATTCGTTTAACGCTCTTTTTACCGTTTCGTCTCTTGTTGCAAGCACTTTTGCATCAAGTTCCTGTTTCTTTTGTTCAAGCTCTTGTTTCTTTCTTTCAAGTTCGTCCTTTTTCTGCTCTTCTGCTTTTAGTTGGTCTTCCAGACTCTTTTTAGAAGTTTCCAGAGTTAATTTCTGTGCTTCTTCATGACCTTTTTGAGCCTGATATTGCTCTATTTTTGCTCTGATTCCGTCCTTGTTTTCTTCGCCTTCAGTATTCTGTAACTGAGTTCTGAATTCTGAGATTTTTGAAGAAAGTGAAGAAATCAGCGATTCCTTTGCCGATATTTTGTTTGAGGTTTCCTCGATATTTATTTTTCGTTCCTGGATAACAACTTCTGTTTGTCCAATGTTTTCCCTCGTTTCACTGAGATTTGTTTCTGTTTCTTTAATCTCTTCTTTTATTGCTTTAACTTCTTCGTTTTGAGATTCATCAACAGCCTTAAGATAAGCTTCTTGCTTTGCGTTCATATCGTCTTTGAGTACGCTGAGAGTTGGCTCAGTGCCTGTCGTAATTTGTTCATATTCGGCAACAGCATTATTCAGCCGCGTGCCAACTGTTTCACGTCTTTCTTTTAATTCTCTTAATTCAGCCGTTGCAGGATCATTCAAAGAAAATTCGTCCGTTACAGTCGGCGTATTTTGCGGGTTGCTTATTGTTTCGGGCAGCCTCGAAGTTGCTGATACATCTTGCGCTCTGCTTACTTGGCCTGCTCCACCGGAAGATTGCACTCCGCCGATTGCAGGTGTATCGTTGCCATCATTATGTTTGAACCAGGGGATATTGTCTAAAAAACCCATTATAAACCTCTTTTCTTTAAGCACACGTAGCCTTATTGCTAATAACGGCATTTTTCAAGTAATCTTTAATAGAATCGGCTATTCTTCTTTAAAATGTTACAATGCGTTACACTAATTTCGTATGCAGAAGAAAAATTATAGAAGACTTGTATCGTCAGGATATTTTTTGATCATAAATCCTGTATTTCAGCTCAGTATTTGTTTTTTAGCAGTTTCAACAATGTTAATGTTTTATATTATTGATTTTCACTCAAACGCTATTGACAACTTAAATTGAGAGTATAAAATATAACTATGAGTTTAGAGAGTTAAACTTTATAAAGTTAGTAGTATATAGTAAAAGAAAAGGAGATTAATCTCATGGCACGTGAAAAGTATGAACGTACGAAACCACACGTTAACATTGGTACAATTGGCCACGTTGACCACGGTAAAACAACATTAACAGCTGCTATTACAGGTACTCTTGCTGCTGCTGGTCAAGCAGAAGCAAAGAAGTTCGATGAAATCGACGCAGCTCCAGAAGAAAAAGCTAGAGGTATTACCATCTCTACAGCTCACGTAGAATATGAAACACAATCAAGACACTACGCTCACGTAGACTGTCCGGGCCACGCTGACTATGTTAAAAACATGATCACTGGTGCAGCTCAAATGGACGGTGCAATTCTTGTTGTTGCAGCTACAGATGGTGCTATGCCTCAAACTCGTGAACACATCCTTCTTGCTAGACAGGTTGGTGTTCCTAACTTGGTAGTATTCTTGAACAAATGCGATATGGTTGATGACCCTGAATTGTTAGAATTAGTTGAAATGGAAGTTCGTGAACTTCTTTCTTCATACGAATTCGACGGGGACAACATCCCATTCATCCACGGTTCAGCTCTTAAGGCTTTAGAAGCTGTACAAGCTAACCCTTCAGTTGCTAGAGGCGACAACGAATGGACAGACAAGATTTGGGAATTGATGGATGCTATCGATTCTTACTTCCCAACTCCTGAACGTGATTTGGACAAACCATTCTTGATGCCTATCGAAGATATCTTCTCAATCACAGGTCGTGGTACTGTTGCTACAGGCCGTGTTGAAAGAGGTATCGTTAAAGTTGGTGACGAAGTTGAATTAGTTGGTCTTGGTGAAACAAAGAAAACAACTGTTACAGGTGTTGAAATGTTCCGTAAATCATTAGACCAAGGTCAAGCTGGTGACAACGTTGGTGCTCTTTTAAGAGGTATCGATAAGACTGAAATCCAACGTGGTCAAGTATTAGCTAAGCCTGGTACAATTCACCCACACACTAAGTTCACAGCTAACGTTTACGTATTGAAGAAAGAAGAAGGCGGACGTCACACTCCATTCTTCCCTGGTTACAGACCTCAGTTCTATATCAGAACTACTGACGTAACCGGTTCAATCAAATTCGACGGCGAAATGGTTATGCCTGGTGATAACGTTGTTATGGAAGTTGAACTTATCGCTCCTGTAGCTATCGAACAAGGTATGAGATTCGCTATCCGTGAAGGTGGTAGAACTGTTGGTGCTGGTGTTGTTGACAAAATTGTTGAATAATTTGTTATACAATTATGCATAAGAAAAGAGGTTAGATGAAAATCTAACCTCTTTTTTATATGTAAACTTATTGATTAAGATGATATTTTTATTAGTTTTTCATTGAATTTTTCGCTCAGTCTTGCGTAAGCTTCTTTATCTGTTGATGCCAACTCGGTTAATTTGTTTGAAATATCTCCGACACGACCTGATGCTAAGTCTACTGCAACTAATGTATCAATTTCATGTGATAAAGATTTTGTATCTATTGAAGCTTTTGCTGCAGCTGTCTTTATGCCTTCTGCAACTTCTGTTGTAGCCGGTTTCACTTTGCCTGAGACGATATCTTCAAGCTGCTGCCCCAGTGCTTCATTATATTTATTAAATTCATTTGCTGAAATTGTACCGATTGCTTTTTCTTTCTCTAACTTTGTCAGCAGCGCACTTGCCTCATTCAGGCTTGTTAATGATTTTATTTCTTCTTGAAAATTTTGTTTGATTGATACTTTTGCTGCGGGTGCTTGGCCTTTAGCCATTTGGTATGCACTTCTGACACTCGGTAAATTATCAATTACATGCATTGTTGCTTGTGAATTTAGAATAGAAGGTTCAATATATTTCTCAAAAATTTTACTTGCTTCTTCTATATTACCGCTATTTGTCATCATGTCCATGATTTTCATTGAAAAATCATTGTATTTTTCTAAACTAGCAATGGAACTTCGATGTTCTTCATATACTTTTATTGGATTGATTTCCCCATCTGTAAATTTTTTTGTCATTGCATCCAGTTCTTTTTTCCATTCTTTACAGATTTTTTCAATGGTTTCTGTATCATGAACGTCAGAAAATTCTTCAATAGCTTTTTTAACATCAAATTCTTCTGCAGCTTTCTGTGCAGTGCGAATGATGTTACCTTTTGGCATGACACTTTCAAGGCTCATTCTTGGTAATTCTGCAATGGATTCCTCAAAAGTTTCGCCTTTGCTTACTTTTTCAACTACGGCTTTTTTTGCTTTTGCACTCACTTCAACGACTTTTTCAGTCAATTTTGGGTTGATATTCATGATACTATCCTCACATGTGTATAAAGTGTAGTTGTTTTATGGGATTTCAGTAAAATTTATTTTTGTTACATTTGTTACAATTATTTTATATTAGTCAGGTGCGCTATTTTTTGATCTTTTTTGTAAATTATTCGTAATATTTTATGACAAACGGGGAAAAATATTGTTATATTCTTTATGTACTTGATTCAATCACAAATTTTTAAGTAAATGCGTAGAGAGAATTGTCCCAAAGGTACAGGGATAAATGTGTAAATTTTAGTTGGTTGTGTTAATAAGTGATACAGGCTCCCAGAATACATAGTCCAATAATAGGGCACCGTAGGAGATAATAGTATAATACTGTAAAATATATGATGTATAACACATATTTATCAGAACGGTTGTTTTATACCAAAATTAAAACTACATAATGTCTTGATAAATATTTTATAGAATAAGTGGTAATACAATAAAACCATATACAAAAAACAATATTAGTAATCCGATATATATGATAGATATTATAGTGCCAAATAATAAAATTATGGTGCATAAGATATGTTTAAGGAATTGGAATGGTAATTTATATTCGATGATTTGTTCTAAGCACCAAATAAAGCCTGCAAAAAGGTATATCGCAACGATAGGTATATTAAAAAATATAAGATACATTCCACAGCCATCAGCCATAGAGGAAAATAAATAATGGTATATATATAACAAAATAGCCGTTTAGAGCAAAGAGAATATAACTGATGTTTTGATTAAATTTGTTTAGTTTATTCATAGTAATAATTATACAAAATAATAATACAAATGAAAGGATTCTTATATGTCAAAATTAGAACTACACAATGATTGTAAAATATTGTTGTAATGTAATAGTTTAAAATAATATTAAATATATTACGACGATAAAATAACTG
>JAILHQ010000109.1 GCA_024695725.1 Cyanobacteria bacterium RUI128
CAAACTTGAAGCACAGAAACTTCAGATGGCTAACGAATCCCGCCGTGTTTATGAGACTTATCTGAATGCACTTGAAACAACAACAATAGAAAAATCAATGTTAAATCCTGATGCATCAGTTGGTTATAAACCGCTTACCGCACTTGATTTGTACACATATAGCCCGTCCGGTAAACAGTATACACTTAAGACCATGGACGGAAGAATATTTATACCGCAGAGCTTACACGATGCATTTCAGGACACAGATTCACTGGCAGGATTTTTGGGCGGATACGAATTAGGACCTGAAGGAACAACGACAATTCACCACGATGAAGTTTTACCTGAAGGATATGAACACAGCCTTTCAAAGGCTTTCGAAGATGCAGGTTCAAGCTGCTATAAGTCAGCAGTGAACAGCAACAGTGTAGGGTGTTACGCACACGTACTTGCACACATTATTGATTACACACCGGAAACAGGCTTCGGTACTGACGGTTGTAACGAAGATTTTTACAGTTCTTCCGCAAACAGTTATACCACAACAACAGGCGCATCCTTCTCTATCGCCGCAAACGATATCACCGGCGCAGGTATGGATGATCACGGTGGAGCTCACGACCAGACAATGACAGAAGTTTCTGCCTTCCTGAACCAGAATGAAACAACAACTGTTCTGAGATATGACAAGACCTACGAAGAAACTGATTTCTCAACAGATGCCAAAAAGCTTGCAACTATGTATGTCGAAGGTGGCAATGGCGCAACCAAAACCCTTAAACAGTGGGCACAAGATTTATACTATTTATGCAAAAACTACTCTTCGTTAGGCGCAACCGCAGCTGAAGTAGCACCAACGATAAAAGAATTTCAAAAACACTTATCGGCAGATTTAGATGCAGATTATGTTCCGCCATATGATGAAACCGTTGATACAATTATTGCAAACGACCCAAATAAGGCACAATGGTATTCAAATATATGGAATTCAATGAACAATACCGATACATCAAATGTAAGCAGAAATCCTGATGCATACACAACTAAAACAGGAGAAATTGAAGTAGGTTATCAGGTTATATCAAAACCTAAAAACGAGATGACCTATTCAACAAACGCAACATTTAATACTATTCAAAGCGAAAACTATATTGTAATACCTGATGATATGCTGAACAGCCCTGAATGGCTGACAAACATTGTCAACTCAGGATATGCAATTTTACAGTCTTACGACAGAAAAGAAGAAATCTTAGCAGATACTTCCGTTTCGGTTGATCCTGATTTAAGAGAAGTTCCTGATGAAAAAGCGCTCAGAAAAGCAGAGGCCCAATACGAAGCTGATATGCGCAAAATTGATGCAAAAGACAGAAAATATGACGTTGAATTAGCAGCAATAGAAACAGAACGCAACGCTATCAAGAACGAAATGGAAACACTGAAGACAGTAGCTAAAGATAACGTCGAAAGAACCTTCAAGTTATTCGGTTAGTGGGGTAAATTAAAATTTAATTGAAAATTTCCTATTTAAGGACAACGAAGTTATTCGCTAAACTTTTATTTTCTCCACCATTTTATATTTATTGTATAATATGCTTGTTGGTACTATTAAAGAGGGAAAATAAAATGAAAAATTTATCACCATTACAGGTTGAAAGACTAAAATATCAACCGAAGTTACCTTCATCATTAGCAGAAGGCATAAACAGACTTACATGTGTTGAAGGTGCTGCAACAGAATCAGTTGCAAACCAGGCAGAAATAAGCGAATTATTCAAAAACACTTACGGCAAACCGACTGTAACCTTCAATTCATCAAACGACACTCAGTCATTTAATCAAAAGAATGTTGGTGTTATTTTATCAGGCGGTCAGGCTCCTGGCGGACACAACGTTATTGCAGGTTTATATGATGCTTTGAAACAAGCAAACCCATCTAACAAATTGTACGGGTTCTTAGGCGGACCTTCTGGTATCATTGAGGGTAAATATATTGAATTCACCGATGAATTCATGAATGAATACAGAAACACAGGTGGTTTCGATATCATCGGTTCAGGCAGAACAAAATTAGAAACTGAAGAACAATTCAAATCTTCTTTAGAAGTTTGTAAAAAATTAAATATCTCTGCTGTTGTAATTATTGGTGGTGACGATTCAAACACCAACGCAGCACTTTTAGCTGAATGGTTTGTAGCAAATAATGCAGGCATTCAGGTTATTGGCTGTCCTAAGACTATTGACGGCGACCTTAAGAACGAACAAATCGAAATTTCCTTCGGTTTTGATACAGCAACAAAAACTTACTGTGAATTAATCGGTAACATCCAGAGAGATGCTAATTCTGCAAAGAAATACTGGCACTTTGTTAAGATTATGGGCAGAAGTGCTTCTCACGTTGCGCTTGAAGCAGCTCTTCAGACTCAGCCGAATATCACTTTGATTTCTGAAGAAGTCGAAGCTAAGAAAATGTCATTGTCATCAATCATTGATTATATGACCGATATTATCACAAGACGTTCTCAGAACGGCAAGAACTTCGGTGTTGCAATCATCCCTGAAGGTTTAATCGAATTTATTCCTGAAATGGGTGCTATGATTGCTAACCTAAACGACATCATGTCAACACTTGAAAAGGACAGCAGCTATACAAACGCGGAACAGACAGAAAAATTCTCAATAATTGAAAACACTTTATCAAGCGATAATGCTAAAGTCTTCTCATCATTACCGACTTTGATTAAGGCACAGTTATTGATGGACAGAGATCCTCACGGTAACGTTCAGGTATCTAAAATTGAAACAGAAAAACTGTTAATTTCAATGATCGAATCAAGATTGAAGGGCACGGGCGTTAAGTTCTCAGCACAATCACACTTCTTCGGTTACGAAGGCAGATGTGCATTCCCTTCAAACTTTGATGCTGACTACTGCTATTCATTAGGTTACAATGCATTTGCATTAATCAGCTTTGGTTTAACAGGTTACTTATCATCAGTAAGAAACCTTACTGCACCTGCAACAAACTGGATTGCAGGCGGTGTTCCTCTTACAATGATGATGAATATGGAAAGACGTCACGGCGAAATGAAGCCTGTTATAAAGAAGGCTTTGGTTGAACTCGACGGCCCTGTATTTAAACAGTTAGCAGATAACAGAGAAGACTGGGCAATGAACGACAGATACTTGTTCCCTGGTGCTATTCAATATTTCGGACCAAGTTCTGTTTGCGATATTACAACAAGAACTCTTGTTTTGGAACAATCTTCTAAATTGTTAAATGTATAGATTATAACAAAATAAGAAAAAGACCTTAGAAATTATCTAAGGTCTTTTTTTTATAAAGTTAATTAGTTTTGAGTATAGAAAATACTTGTTATTCTTTCCCAGAAGGATAAGTTCTTATTTTTACCGGCATCCGGGTTCAGTTGCGCTCTTACATCTTTTATATGTTCTCTGAAAGAATCTATAAAAGTAGTCTGATATCCTATCTCATTGGCCATTTTCTGGGTAGCCTCTGCCCGTTTCATTGCATAATTTCCTTTTGTTATTTTAGGACGGCTGAGATTCCAGAGGTTTGCTATTGATATCCTTACCATACTGTGATCTAATTTATCGGGTTTAATGTGATTTACATAATCTTCAAAGCATGCGATATAACCGTCATAGTTTGATATCCCGTTAATCTTGCGTAAATTATTATTGTAGACGGAAATCCTGTTTACAGCACCTTTTTGTTCCCATTCCTGAGTTAAATTCTTATTCACTGCACATAAATACATCCCCGGCTCTTGTTTGTACGGGTTTTTCTCAACTTTTATAACTGTATCTTTATGCATCAATTCTGCTTTTTGTTCTAAAAGTTTAAGAGCGCTGTCACATCTTTTATCAACAATTTCGGCAGCTTGCGGATTCATTCGCATACCAGGCCGGCTATAATACTCAACATACATTTTTTTAGCCTCTGCCCTCATATTTTTTACGTATCTGTAAACAGAAGAGTCCACCCTTCCGAGGAATTGAGGTGAATTAGTTTTGTAAGAACAAATATTATCCATTTTATACCCCTTGAAGAATATCTTATGTTTATATAAATACCGAAAAAATAAATTTTGCTAGTTTAACTACAAAAAATCATATAAAGCTAACCTTCGCATTTACCCCCGGAATTTACCCCCATATTTTCCCCCACCCTATGGGTAGGAAATTTTTCCGAGAACAACAGATTTTTCCGCCCCTGTGCAGGAAGGGACATTATTAGGTATTTTGTAGTATGTGCAGTAACCTAAAAGCGCAAAAGCCATTGCCTCTTTGTAGTTGTTGGATATACCGAAATCTTCATGGGTTTTCAGTTCTAAATGCTTTGGAAGATACTTTCTGAGTAATTTCATCATAAACTTGTTATACGCACCACCGCCGCCTACAATAACCTGTTCTATGTGCGCACAAGGGTAAATAAATCTTTCGTAGGATTGAGCGATTGTTTTGGCAGTCAGCGCCGTCAGGGTAGCTATAATATCTTCTTTGGCAGGAGGTGCAATTTTTAAGATATTTTCTACATATTTTTCTGAAAAATATTCCCGTCCCGTTGTTTTAGGTGGAGGGTTGAAATAGTATTCATCCTCGAGAAGGCAATTCAGCCAATATTCCGATATATTACCTGACTGAGCGATTTCGCCGTCTATATCATATTTCTTGCCGAAAAATTTTCTCATACAATAGTCAATCATAAGATTTCCACAGCCGTTATCAAACCCGAACGGAAGACATTCATCCGACACTACCGTTACGTTTGAGATACCGCCGATATTTTGGACTGCCGAATTTTTGAACCACTGCTTATCCGCAAAACAAACAAGCGGAGCACCCTGACCACCGTGCGCTATATCAGATTCCCTGAAATTAGAAACCGTAACACAGCCTGTTATAGATGCTATCACAGCGCTTTCCCCAATTTGGAACGTACTTTTCAGTGATAAATTATCCTCTGATTTTTCGTGAGGGTAATGATAGATTGTCTGACCATGACTTGCTATCAGATCCGGCTTTCCAAACTCATCTATCAAAATATTTGATGCCAGAGCGAAACATTCACCGATTTCAAAATTCAGCTGGCATAACTCTTCAACCGATATGTTTCCAGAGAAGGCCCTGAAAATTTTATCCCTTACACTTTCGGGGTAAGGGTAATTTATTCCTTTTATGAGTTCACAGCTCAAATCAGGGCGAACAATACAAAGACCTGCATCTATCGAGTCGCATGAGGTCCCTGACATTAGACCTATTATTCGTTTTGGCTCTAATTCTTCCATAGTTATTATGATAAAAAAAAACTTGTCAAATGACAAGTTATAAGTACTACTATTTAATTTATGTTATGTTTATTTGATCTACTTTAGTTGTAATCTTTTGAATTCCCAAATCTCTTCTAAAAAACTATCCTCTATCTCCTCAGATTATTTTACTAACTATAAACTGATTTGTAATAATTGTGACCTCTCCCCCGGTCTAATAGCCATCACTCCCTTCGAATGTAAGTATATAATATGACTTAAAAAACATGTTTTCAAGTAAAGAAAACGCGCAAAAATTTTACATTCTAGCATGCCCCTTAGATTTATTGAAACATGTCTATGTTTACAAACTTAATGAAGTATTTTTAATGAAATTAAGTAAAATTTTCACTATTTTTTTGTTGACAAATGATTTTTATCATTCATGGCAGGTAGAATACATCCAACTGATAATGTAACAAATCTTGAACAAATAGCAATTTTCCCTAAGTAAATACTTTATATAAAACAAGTGTATGAAATGTGGAGGTCAAATATGGTAGTAGGAATATACAGAACCGCAAACGAAACAGTTACGAGAAATCCCAGAACGGTAGAAGAATTTGAAGAAATGATGAAAGAATCCGTAAGAATAGGAAAGACATACGTTAGTCCTTTCGTCAAAAAGAAACCGGTTGATAACAATATTGTAACCTATGACCCGAATTTAAGCCCATTTGCTCCTTTGTACAGACCGGGCAGAGAAGTGCTTATTTCAAAAGACAAACTTCATCCGCTTAACCCGCCAAGATATTTGGGCGAAAAAGAGCAGCCTAAACAATTATTAGTTGCGGCAGGTGCAGGAGGGGTACCACCGGAAGGCGGCAGTGGAAATGATCCGTTCAAAAATGATATGTCAAAGTTAGCAAAATTTGCAGAAGCTAAAAAAGATCTGATTAACAATGCAAGCAAAGACCTGTATAGCAATAAAAATACAAAACTTTAAAAATAAAAAGGAGAATTGAAACAATTCTCCTTTTTTATATTTTCCAAATAATCTTTTGTTATTCGGAAACTCTGTCTTTTATTTCTGTCAGAATTTTTTCTATAAACTCATCAACAGAGAGGGTTCCTACCTGACCAACACCGCGTTTACGAACTGCAACAGCATTTTGTTCGATTTCTCTGTCACCGATTACACAAACGTAAGGTATTTTCTTGTCTTGTAAAGATTCTCTGATTTTGTAATTCATAGATTCTGAACGGTCATCGAGATTAACTCTGATACCTGCTTCACGCATTTTCTTATAAACCTGTTCAGCAAAATCAGTGTGCTTATCGTTAGAAATAGGAACGATAGCAACCTGAGTCGGAGCCAGCCAGGTAGGGAATGCACCTGCATAGTGTTCTATCAGAATACCGTGGAATCTTTCCATAGAACCGAAGATAACCCTGTGGAGCATAAGAGGGGTCTTTAACTGACCGTCTTTATCCTGATATTTGATATCAAATCTTGCAGGAAGGTTAAAATCTAACTGGATTGTAGCACATTGCCAAGTTCTGCCGATAGCATCTTTAATTTTGAAGTCGATTTTCGGACCGTAGAATGCGCCGTCACCTTCATTGATGTCATACTTCATACCACGTCTTTCCATCGCTTCTTTAAGACCTGCTTCAGCCTTATTCCAGTTTTCAATTTCACCAACATAACTTTCAGGTCTTGTTGAAAGTTCAACTTCAAATTCCATATTAAAGATTTTCATAGTATCAGCTACAAAATCAATAACTCCGTTAATTTCATCAACAAGCTGTTCAGGAGTACAGAAGATGTGAGCATCGTCTTGTGTGAACCCCTGAACACGTGTAAGACCTGAC